>JBBRVM010000723.1:0-1503 GCA_038246865.1 Burkholderiales bacterium | reverse complement strand
GAAAAATTCCTCAGCGCTGGGTGCGACGGTCAAATACTCAAGTGGTATGAGCGCTTGCAGCACATAGCCGCTTGCCGAGGGTTTGCTTGACACGCGAATGCGCGGATCCGTAACCGGCTTGTTGCCGATAAGATTGACGCCATATGCTTCAGCGCCTGCAATGGCGGGTATCAGGCAGATGTGTCCTAACCCTTCCGAATCGCGCATGGCACCGTAGATTTCGATATCAGACCCCTCCCAGGGAGACGGGCCTGCCGCTGGCGAAGCGTCGGTTACCTCGGCGCGCAGCGCCAGATCATCGCCTGCAAGCATAAGACGAAAGGAGGCGAGAGCGGTTCCGTTATCAGACAGCGACACGCTCGGATGGCCGCAAAAGAGCACGTCCATCGAATCGAGCGTCAACTCCTTTGCACTTCGCCCGATTTGGAAAGGAACAGAAACGCGGACGCTCGAAGACCGTATATCCATTGATTGCCGCGGCACCATCACAACATACGCGCCGCAGCGCAATTCGATCGCTTTTTGGTGAAGGGATGTTTCGCCCGCTTTAAGATCATATGCAATCACAAGGCTGTCGATGCAACGGCACCGGTCGGCCGGCGTCCCGCGATGGGTTTGAGTGCCGTCTGCCGGCCCTACCTTAAGGCGGAACTCCCCTTTGACCTGTTGTTTTGAGGTATTCGTGAGCTGGATCCCAATCCGGCCTTGCGAAAACTCATTGCCCCTGCTGGGCTTGAACTCCTCAATGATTGACAATTCGGTTATCAGGCATCCGGGATCAATCGCCTGCCGGTTTTTCCCCGCTATAAAGCGTACCGCGCCGGGCGCGCACCGGATCGACATAAAACTGTCAGCTTCCGAATCAATAGAACGGCCTTCGCATGTCAGGTTGTCGAAGGTGAGATCCGAGACCCCCGCGCCTGTGATGGTGCCCGGGTTCTGAAGAATTTTCGCGACCGCAATGTCCTTCAATACAATATCCGAAGCACTCCCGCCCGGCAGATTGACGCAGCAGAGCGCCCCGCCGTCCTCCATGCGCACGTTTTCGACCTTGACATTGCGGTAATTCTGGGTCGAGCCCGCACTTTCCACCATCGCAAGCAGTGCCCCGTGATTGGGATAATGCTCTTCATCGAACATGTGGATCACGTCACAATCGCGCACCAGCCAGCCATCGACCTTCAGGTTGTGCTGGTAATCGCCCACCCGCAGCACGTTGGCGAAACTCGGCCAGAAGGTCGTGCCTGTCACGAGAAAGTCCCGCGATTCCCCCGCAAGCCCCACGCCTGAACTGATGCAGTCGTCCGAGGTGCGCAAAAAACAGTCGTCGATCCGCACCTGGCAGGCGCTGAGGTTGAAACCGTCGTTGTTGATATTGGCCGGATTGGCGCTGACCACTTTGACATTGGAAAATTCCAAGTTGCGGCTTCGCCCCGCCAGGACGGTCCAGGTGCGGCTGCGGGCGATGCAGGTGATCCCGCTCACGCGCACGCCGTCGCAATT
>JBBRVM010000722.1:0-1509 GCA_038246865.1 Burkholderiales bacterium | reverse complement strand
TGTCAGCGAGAAGAAATTTGACGGGCTGATTGCGCGAGGCACGGACGGGACGAGTGAAGTGCGTGTTCTCAAGCCGCAAAAGTACATGAACCTCTCAGGTCAAAGTGTCGCCGCAGTGGCCGATTTCTACAACATCGCACCCGCAGAAATCCTAGTCGCGCACGACGAACTTGATCTCAACGCTGGGGACATCAAATTCAAATTCGGTGGCGGTCACGCTGGGCACAACGGCCTGCGCGATATTCAGGCGAAGCTTGGCACCGGCGATTATTGGCGTCTGCGCATCGGCATCGGGCATCCGCGCGAGTCTTTGAACGCGCATCAACCGGTCGCCGATTGGGTGTTGCAGCGGCCACGTCGGGACGAACAGGACGCAATTGAAGTGGCCATTGAGCGTGCGCTCGCCGTCTGGAAGTTTCTCGCGCTTGGCGATACCGAAAGCGCTGTGAAGCATTTGCATACGAAGTCCAAGACATCATCGAAAGCAGACCCCACATAATGTTGGCATGTTGAGTCGGGCGAAACATCAGGTGGATCAAGTGCGCTGCTCATTGCGCCAAGTCCGTTTGCGACCCGATCCTTCGCGCACTCAGGAAGACGACGAGATTTGCGGAAATGAATAACTACCCAGCATGAGTGCTCTCGCCACCGCCGCCGCGCTACTCGCAGCCGCAGTCCTGCTGGTGCCGCTCTTCAAAAAGCTGGGCCTCGGCTCGGTCATGGGTTATCTCGTCGCTGGCGTCCTGATCGGTCCGTCCGCGTTCGCGGTCATTCACGCGCCCGAAGCCGTGCTGCAAACGGCTGAATTCGGCGTGACGCTCCTCATGTTCATCATCGGCCTCGAGCTGCAAAGGGAGCGCCTGTGGGCGCTGCGCAAATCGGTGTTCGGGCTTGGCAGCCTGCACATGCTTGTCTGCACGGTGGTGCTCGGCGCGCTCGCTTGGTCGTTCAATATTCTCGGCGTGGCGGCGATCATCGTGGGCGTCGCGTTGACCATGACCTCCACTGCATTCGCGCTGCCACTGCTCGGTGAGCGCGGCGAAATAGACTCGCAGTATGGCCGCGAAACTTTCTCGGTGCTGCTGTTTCAGGATTTGAGCGTCATACCAATCATCGCGCTGGTTGGCCTCGCGGGCGCGACGGCGGGTCATGGCGCCACGCTCGGCTGGCCTGCGTTGATCGCGGTCGTCGCCGTAGTGGGTCTGGGCCGACCCGTTCTGTCGCTCATGTTCAAGTACGCATCGAAATTCGGCTCGCACGAAATCTTTACCGCTGCGGCGTTGCTCACCACCGTGGGTTTGGCATGGCTCATGACGAGCGTTGGTTTGTCGGCCACACTCGGCGCGTTCTTGGCCGGTGTGCTTTTGGCTGATTCACAGTTTCGGCACCAACTGGAAGCGAGCATTGAGCCCTTTGAGTCGCTGCTGCTGGGCCTCTTTTTCATGGCCGTAGGCATGAGCGTGAACCTTGAATTACTCACGCGCGCGCCGTTTGCATTGATCGCGTTGG
>JBBRVM010000721.1:0-1519 GCA_038246865.1 Burkholderiales bacterium | reverse complement strand
GCAGCCAGTTAAACCTGCAACAAGCAGACCGGAAAGCGTGAATGCGTAAGCACGCAGGATAAAAATTTTGTGCGTCATGTCTGCTCGCCGTTGAAGGGCGACGGACTCATACGTAGTAAGGCGATGGCAGCGATGAGCACCCACACGATCGTGCGCATGCTCATGGCGATTACCGTTCGCATTTCGTGGATCCCACCCGTATAGATGTATGCACCGAACACCGCGAAAATTAGCGCCGTTGCTGTTGCGATGGCGAAAGCCAACCACGCGGCCCAACGCCGTTGCAGCCAAAGACCGACGCCAGCGACGACGTAGGCAAATCCCGCCACAAAGTTAAACCAGACCACAAATGGCACATAGTTGCCCGCTGCGGCGAGTGCCGCCTCGTTTCCGACTAGCACTGCGCCACCTTCTTTGATTGTCAGAACGCCGAAGCCGATGGCGATCACGGAAATCGCCCGCATCCAGAGGCTGCACGGTTTACAGATTGTCATGGCAATTGCTCCTGATCGATTGACAATTTTTGACGGTTTCGTCGGTACAGCAGAGCGGTCATTCGAAGCCTCGCCCTTCGCCTGCTTCTTCATGCGTCACACCATCGCGAATGTGATAGATGCGCTTGAAGGTAGGAATGATTTTTTCGTCGTGAGTAACGACGATGATGGCGGTCTCGTACTTGCGCGCCATGTCGTTGAGAATTCGGATCACGGCCATCGCCCGCTCAGAATCTAGCGGCGCGGTGGGTTCATCCGCGAGAATCACCGGCGGGCGGTTGACCAGTCCGCGCGCAATGGCAACGCGTTGCTGTTCGCCGCCTGAGAGCTGCGACGGCATGGCGCGCGCACGGTGCTGAACATCGAGTGCGACGAACAGATCGAGCGCACGTTTGCGTGCCTCGGCATTGGGGACGCCAGCGAGCATCGGCAGCAGCGCCACGTTATCTGTGACGTCTAAAAACGGAATCAGATACGGCGCCTGAAATACAAAGCCAATCTTGTCGCGCCGCAGTGCGCGCAGATCGCGAACTTTCCAGCCCCCGTCGTAGATCACCTCATCACCGAGCATCATCCGGCCCGCTGTCGGGTCAATGACGGCACCCAGGCATTTGAGCAGCGTGCTCTTTCCCGAACCGGACGGTCCGATCAGCCCGACCACCTCGCCGGGTGCCACTTGCATGTCGACGTTTTTCAACGCATCGACTGCGGTTTCGCCCTCGCCATAGCGCTTTTTCAAACCTTCTATGCGAATTCCTTTGCCGTGCATGTCAGCCCCCAATCGCTTCGGCGGGGTCGACCTTGAGCGCCATACGAATGGCAACGAGGCTGGCTAGAATGCAGATCAAAAGCACGGCAAAAAAGCCTGCCACGGAATCCATTGGCGTGAGCAGCACATATTTTGGGAAAATCGGCGCTGAGAAGGTGGCGGCAATCTTGCCTACCACGAAGCCGATTACACCCAGAACCAGCGCTTGCTGCATGATCATGGCAGCGATCGTTCGGTTGCGGGTCCCGATGAGTTT
>JBBRVM010000720.1:0-1525 GCA_038246865.1 Burkholderiales bacterium | reverse complement strand
GGCGTGTGCCGTAGCGCGTTGTTCTTGTTCAGATCGTTGGTGTGTCGCAAAACGAGCAGAGAGAGTGGTCCGCGTCAGCTCTGGCGAGACGACCGGCTATTTCGGCAGATGCGAACCACGGCAGACCGCGCAGTGATGACGACGCTTTTATCGCTCCGAGCGTTGTCGCCGAAGCGTTGGAGCACTGATTCGCGAACGGTTTCGCGTGCACGCTGCGAAACTAGACGTTTGCAATTCGCCTTCAAGCCAAGCCTTGGTGTCTGCGATGTCGCGCTGAGCGCGGTGGGCGCTGCTGGCACAGATAGAAGAGGGCGCGGGTTGCGAAGCTATTGGTGCGGCAGGATGACGATGGTCTTGAGCGTGCCGGTGAGCCCGGCTTTTTGCGTCCGCAGATACGGCGCCTGTTGCGACAGCGTGCCAAAGCTGTACGAGTTGGTGGCGAAGTCCAACCCATCATAATACAGCCCATTTGCATCGCCGCTGCGGCTCAAGTTGTACGTTTCGAAATTCTCCACCAGCGTGAAGGGCGCGCTGCCATTCAAGCCCTTCAATAGGTAACGACCGAGCGTCGTATTGTAGGCGCTATAGTAAACGTGGTCGTCGATCAGCCAGAGATTGACGGCTTGCTCGTCCGTTGTGGACAACAAGATCAGGGTTTTGCTCGCAGCGTCTACTTTGGCTAGGCCGCGGTATTCCGAGGTCCAAGGATCGCCACCTGCAGCGCTCGCTGGCGCGCTACAGTTGAGATTATTCAACTTGATCTTGGTCAAATTCTCTTCCGCTGAAAGCGCAGTTTGGAAGGAGAGCGCGTTGTCTTGGCTCCACCAGTCAGACGGCGCGACAGCCTCGTCGCTCGTGCAAATGGCGCCGCCGACATCGTTGTACCAAACGCTGTTTCGGTTCCATGTGCCGTGGCTATCGAAGCACGCTTGTGAGCTCGATGCGGGTTGGCCTTGGCAAGTGCCATCATCGACCCAAGTCCCGCTCACGTTCGTGCAGTCGCTGGGGCTGGAGCGCGTGAAGTCGGGGGAGCCGTCGACTTTGCAGTGTGGCCCGCGCAACTCGATGTTGCAGCGAAGCGTGCCCGCGTTTTTCTTGCGCACGTTGCCAATCACATAGATCTGGCCGGTGCTGTCTTGCTTGATCGCATTGATCTGGCTGCCGCCGCCGGCGAATACCTGTCCCGCACTTGTGCAGCGCGTGGCGTATTCGGTCTTGTATGCTTGTGAGGGTGCGCTGTTTCCATTGAAGCCTTGGCCGTACGTCGCAATGTCTTCTGGACGGCTCAGCTGCATCCAGCTCCAGATGTCACCACCACAAGTGATCACGGGACTGGTGCGCGCCGCCGCCGTGCTGCCACCTTGCGGATCGAAGGCGAACAGGCATGCCGTGTTCCAAGACGCAGTGCTCGCAGAGGTCGGGTCTGGCCCGAAGAAAATTGCCTTGTCGCCGGTGGCGCTGCTGACAGGCTCGTAGATGAAGTTCCACCAGTCACGCGCGATCTCGGTGAGCGCGCCGCCGCCAT
>JBBRVM010000719.1:0-1535 GCA_038246865.1 Burkholderiales bacterium | reverse complement strand
GCTTCAAGCCGCCGCCGCAGAACCTGTTTGCCGACTCGGCGTCAAGCGATGAGGCAAACTGCCTGCGCTTTCACCTGTCGCCACATTCGTCCATTTCGCTGGCCGCGCGCGTTAAACGGCCGGGCAAGGCCTTTGTCGGCGAGCAGCGCGAGTTCACCTTGATCGAAGAACACGCAGCCGACCCGATGCCCTACGAACGCCTGCTAACCGACGCCATGAACGGCGACGGCGCCCTGTTCAGCCGCGAGGACGCGATCGAGGCGGCCTGGTGTGTCGTCGAGCCGGTGTTGAACGATCACCCGAAAGTCGTCGTCTACGAACCGGGCACCTGGGGGCCAGCAACAGCGGCCGATTTTATCGGTGCAGATGGGGGCTGGCAAAATCCAGCCTAACGAAAGATTGGGGCTCAAAAAGTTGAGAGATAACGCTGTGAGCCATGCTTTTCCGAGCGGCACAATGTCAATCTTTGCGGTCAACTATTTTTTGACGTATTTCTGATCCTCAATCAAAAGCAAGAGGTCACCGGCTTGGATGATTTCAACTGGAGAAGCCGAGTACAAAAAGCGCTGCGCGCCCCGTTCCAAGCCAACCAAAAAGCAGTGCCCGATTTGTCCGAGCGGCTCGCCAATTTCCTCCGCCTTGGCGGGCCTTTCGATGAGATTCAAGCGACCCCGGGAGGTCATTAAATCGGTCAAAAACCCGACCGAAAATTTAGACTGAACGGCGTCGGCAAGCAAATATCCGCTCACGCGGCTCTGATGGACCACGACATCGGCGCCGGCGTGACGGATCAAGGTGACATTGTCTTGGTCACGGACTAAGGCAATGATGCGAATCTCCGGGGCAAGCCTGCGCGCCGTCAATACCGCAAGCGCAGTGGCGTCATCTCGCGAGAGCGAAAAAATAATGCAGTCGGCGCGCGCGATTTCCATCTGAGACAGGGATTTTGAGTGCACCGGATCGCCGCGAAAAGCGACAAAGCCGTCGTCGCTGGCCGCGACCAGCGCCTCCTCGCGCGAATCTAAAATGACAATCTTTTCTTTATTGAAGCCCTTTTCAACAAGCTCTTGCAGGACAATTTCGCCGGTGCGACCGTAGCCGCACAAAATAGTGTGGTTCTTCAGCATTTTTCGGATCCTGTTTGAACGCCAATTTTCGATGGCGTGATGCGCCAAAAACTCATAAGCCGTGCCAATAAATATTAGCCAAATCGCAATACGAATCGGGGTTACCAATATCGCATCGACAAGACGCGCGGAAACAGTAATTGGGGCAATATCGCCGTAGCCAACGGTCGTCAGCGTGACCGCCGTGAAATAGATCACATCGAAAAAACTGATATGGCCGTCATGCGAATCTTTGAGGCCCGCGCGCCCAAGCCAGATCACCAGCACCGCGATAAACAGCAGCGCCATCACCAGGAGCAGGCGAAACACAAGCGTGCGTGCGCCGCCCTTCAGCGTTCCCAAAATGGGAACCCGCATGTGTTTGAATAGCTTCTGCTGGAATCGAGACATGGATTCGGTAAAAACAAT
>JBBRVM010000718.1:0-1539 GCA_038246865.1 Burkholderiales bacterium | reverse complement strand
GATCGTAGGCACCAGTAATGCGGTCAATCTGACCGATGGCCTCGACGGTCTGGCGATCATGCCCGTGGTCATGGTGGGCAGCGCACTCGCGGTATTTGCCTATGTTGTGGGCCGCGTGGACTACTCGCGATACCTCTTGTTCCCGTACATTCCTGGTGCCGGTGAGCTGATGGTTTTCTGCGGTGCGATGGCGGGTGCGGGCCTTGGCTTTTTGTGGTTTAACGCCTACCCGGCGCGCGTGTTCATGGGCGACGTCGGCGCGCTAGCGCTGGGCGCGTCGCTCGGCACAATCGCAGTGATCGTGCGTCAGGAAATCGTGCTCGTGGTGATGGGGGGGGTGTTCGTTGCAGAGACGCTCTCGGTCATGATCCAGGTTGGCTATTTCAAGTTCAGCAAGGGCAAGCGCGTGTTCCGAATGGCGCCGCTGCACCACCATTTCGAACTCAGTGGCTGGCAAGAAAATCATGTGGTCATCCGCTTCTGGATTGTCACCATGTTTCTCGTGCTTGCTGGTCTTTCAACACTGAAATTGCGCTAGAGGAAGTTCAGGGAAGTGTTTCATTGTTCGCACGCCAACGCGACCGTAGTAGGCCTCGGTGCTACCGGGCTGTCGCTTGTGCGATTTTTGCGCAAGCGTGGCGCGACCGTGACGGTCGTGGACGGTAACGCAGTGCCAGCAGCTTTGGGGCAGTTGCAGCTTGAATTTCCTGACGTTGCGTTCGGGTCCCTCGATTTGACCCTTGATTCTTTGCCAGCGTCCGACTTTATTGCGCTTTCTCCGGGCGTGCCTCGCGCGTCTGCATCAATCGCCCGAGCGTTGGCGTCAGGCACACCGATCTACGGCGACATTGAACTCTTCGCACGCGAAGTTTCTTTCGATACTTCAGTCTTCGCAGTGACCGGCTCCAACGGCAAGACGACTACTACAGCGTTAGCGGGGGATCTCGCAAAGCGCTCACGAAGCGACGCTCGCACAGCAGGCAATATCGGAATACCTATCCTAGACGCATTGGCCGAAACGCCGGCGTGCACAACCTGGGTTCTGGAACTATCCAGCTTTCAGCTTGAATCCACCGAATCGCTGCGCCTTGAGTCCGCTGCCGTTATCAATGTCACAGACAATCATCTGGATCGTTATCCGAGCTTCTTCGGCTATGCAGCGTCCAAGGAGCGCATCTTTGCAAACGCAAAGCGGCAGGTGCTCAACCGGGCTGATCCGTGGTCGATGAGCATGCGTCGCACGAGCGTCGATTCCGCGAGCTTTGGTGCAGATCCCGCTGAGAACGCGGAAGACTTTGGTGTAGAAACTGTCGGGGCCGCGCAAAAGTTGATGCGCGGATCGACCCCTGTTCTCGCAACCAGCGATATGGGCATCGGAGGCGCACACAATGCACAGAATGCCCTTGCAGCATTAGCTCTCACCCATTCGCTTGATGTGTCATTGGATGCGCAACGCGATGTGTTGTGCAATTTCTCTGGCATGCCCCATCGCTTTCAATCGATTGGTTCAATCGATGGCATCAACATTATTGATGACTC
>JBBRVM010000717.1:0-1549 GCA_038246865.1 Burkholderiales bacterium | reverse complement strand
GCTTTTTCTTTGCGCCGCGCACACTTTTGCGATAGCTTTTCACATCCACGAATCGGCTCACTTCTAACAAAAACTGCGCGCAGCCGCTTAAGCTCTGCGGGACCAATGCCTTCCACTCCTGGTCCGGCAGTGCCGTGAGCAAGCCTTCCATCGGTCCCACGATCGATTTGGCCACTTGGAACTGGCTCATCTGCTCCACATCGTCCTGGTCGTGTTCGGCGAATAACGCGCCTAACAACACCCGACGCGTGTTATACGCCAGCATCGCCATGCAAAACAGAAACAAGGCCGCCCTCGGTTGACCTAACGATTTCAATTCGCAGGTGAGTGTCATGGTTAATATGTGAAAGGCATTCTCGATTTCCCACCGTTGATGATAGAGACTCGCCAGTCGAATCGCACTGGCATCCTTCACAGGCACATTGCTCAGAAGGTGGATCTCCATCTCGCCGTCGCGCGTGGGTTCGGCCAGTTCGACAGTGATACGGCGGATGATCAGCGACTGTTCGCCATCGCCGATTCGCAGCTTCTGTTCATACACAATCCCGCTGGGACTATGCCCGCAGCGCTTGCGTTTCCCGATCCATTCGCCTTTGAGCCGTCCATGCTGACGAATCACGAAGGCCACGCCGAGGTGGTTCATCTTCCACAAGAAATACACGATGCAGAAGTGCCGGTCGGCCAGGACGAGATTTCCAGGCGTCAAGTCCTCAAGCACGCGGTCCAGCACCGAGGATTCGTGGGCATGCGCATCCTCGATCAAGTAGGCATGCGTAAACAGTTGCGATTGCAGATCGTAGCGGGCCACCGCCGTGCCCGGCAGACCCGCGGCACACAGTCCCCGCAGCACACCTAAACGCTTCTCAGACTTTTGCAGATGGTTGCCATCCAGCGCGATGCAGTGATAGCCGGGCAGCACCTCCCACTCGCCGCAACCGATGTCTTTGAGCAGCGCGGCGGATTGCCGGGCGCTAAAGCGGACGACGCCTTCGGAAATCGCGGTCTCCACATGGTTGAGTTTGTCATAGTAAGCCGTCTTGGAGACCCGCAGTTCCTCGCGATAGGCGTTGTAGGCCTGGTTGGGATTATCGACCGTCCCCAAAGCGATTTCCGCCACCGTGGCCGCCAAGGCCGAAAACTTCAACTGGCCTTCGTAACACTGCGACCGCTGCTGCTCGAACACCTGATCGAGTTCCTGGCACATCAACTGCCCCGAGAGACAGCGGACCATCACCGCCAAGGGATTCTTCCGAATAAACCGATCCAACACCACTTGACTCACGGACATGACTGCACTCCGGGGTTGCGTGATACTCCTGTGTCAGCCAGATCTTACGTCATAGACACAACACCTTGAAAGCCCTGCCCGTTGAGCCGTTTCCCAAAACCTCACGCTTTCCTGTCGGGCCAATTCAGGTTAGCTTGGTCGTTATCAGATGGGCCTGGGATGAACGATCCACTCCTTCGAGTTGGCAATTTCTCGTGACTCCAACCAATCCTTTCAAACCCACACCGCTCTCGCTTGAACCAACGACTGCCCCGCCGGAAT
>JBBRVM010000716.1:0-1551 GCA_038246865.1 Burkholderiales bacterium | reverse complement strand
GCGCACGGCTTCGTAGCTTAACACCTTGTACATCCCCGGCCTCTCGAACCGCAAAACCGGCCGAAAGGATTAATGGCGGGGTATTTTTACTCCGCCCGCGGACGACAAAAAGACGCCGCTTCAGTGATGTAGTTTTGCACCGGCGCGCACACGCCCATGTCCCAGACCGACCGAGAATGACCGCAGGAGGTGCATCGCACCTGCCATGCACGACTTTCCGCCTCCGCCTCCCGAGCCCAAGCTCGGGGCATCATGTGCAGGCAAACATCCCGTATCCAGCTCATGGTTCACCGCTCAATCTGCCTCCAACGTATGCGGGACAAACGAACGGAGCAAAGGCCCCAGCGTCCTCCGCTTGCAATATTTCATGATCGGCTCGGTCGCTCCGTCTCAGCCGCTCGCTGTGCTGCGTCCGCTAGGGCGCGTCATCGCCGAAGGGCGTCACTGAGGCGGATCGGGTCTCCCGCCCGCGCGGGTAGGGTCGGGTCATAAACGCGCGCCTTGTAATGATAGACGCTGTCAGCGTGTCACCGGCCCTGAGCAGGCGTCCGTCGTTGTCAGGGTGCGGATTTGCCCCCGGTCATCGCATTATATGAAACGGCAAGAACGCCCGCGGTCACAGCAGCGCCAAACGTCCAGCCTACCAAGCCGATCCAGAAGCCGGACACAGTGAGATGCATGCCGGGCATGTCGTTTCCGGCATGCATCATGCCACGATAGGTGACGTCAGCCATACTCGGCAGCGCAACTACAAGAGCGCTGCAGATCAACCAGATCAAAGCAAATGCAATGCCTGACGCGATTGCGAGATTGAGGGGATGAATTCTCATTCGCTTGTTCTCCTCTCGAAACTCTCCGGTAGGCGCATGAACCGAACCGCACGCTGGTGCGCGGCAGGTCCTTAGCGTGTCGTCTGGCGCAAGACGGACTAGAGCTTTTCGATGACATCCTGCAAAAGCGCTCGAACCGGCCCTGCGATTTCAGCGAGGGCCGGATTGTCCACCGCTTGCATGGACGCAACTGGATCGACCGCTGCTATCTCGATCCTTCCCGGCGCTTCCTCGCGCACAATCACGTTGCACGGCAGCATGGTTCCGATCTTGGACTCGGTCTGCAGCGCACGATGGGCGTACTCCGGATTGCAGGCGCCCAATATGAGATAGGGCGCCATGTCGGCGCCAAGCTTCGCCTTCAAGGTCGCGGCGACATCAATCTCGCTCAGCACGCCAAAGCCACGCGCCGAGAGCGCCGCCTTCGTGCGTGCGACCGCCTCCGAGAACGGCGCCTCGATGACCTTCGAGAAATAATAGCTCATGGCTTAAGACCGCGCTGGCATCGGGCTGGTGCACGTCATCGCGTCGGCAGTCGCCTTCTGCTCGACGCTCAGCGATGCGTACAACGGCACAAGCGCGGCGCGGAGATCGTGAAGTGAAGTCAGATGGGTCGACATCATCTCTTCATGATGTTGAAGACGCCGGCAACGGCATTGCACCCATCGAAGCCATGGAGTTCATGGAGCCCATCGCTCCCGTTCCCATCGATGACGCGCTC
>JBBRVM010000715.1:0-1553 GCA_038246865.1 Burkholderiales bacterium | reverse complement strand
GGGCGCTCGATCATCAGAGCCAGATAGCTGGAGCGCGAGGCGACGGCGAGCAACAAGTCCAGCGTTCGTTTGAACGCGGCATCGGGCGTCGTGGTCTTCGCCGCGCGGTTGATCGCGGCTTGCACCAGTTGCGTCAAACGTGCGCTGCTGGCGGCGGGCAGGGCGCGTACGCGTGCGCCGTCCATCGTGCTGCGCAGGTACGTGGACGTCGCCTCAGCGTCAGTGAAGCCAAGCAGAGCGAGTGTCGTTGCTTCCGGTATCGACGCAGAAGTGTTTACCGCAGGTGCGCGTGTGGAAATTTGTGCTGCCGTAGCGTCGCTTACGCCGAACGTCCCGGTAAGCGTGCCATCGAAAAATTGAGCGACTTCATCGCGTGTTTGCATCAGCACCAGCGTGAGCGCGTCCGCGTCGGCGTATCCGAGCATTTCGGTGAGGAGCGCATATTCGCCTGCATCGCGTGGCAGCGTCTGCGTTTGCCGATCATCGCGGTACTGCAATACGTGCTCAAGCCGTCGCAGCCAGCGGTAGAGCCGCGCCAGGTGATCTGCCTGGTCTCCGCCAATCTTGCCCGCGGCTGCCAGCGCGCGAAGCGCCGGAATCGTTGGCTTTGCGCGCAGGCTCGCATCGCGCCCACCCCGCACCAATTGCCGCAACTGGGCGCCAAATTCCAGTTCGCGGATGCCACCGCGTCCGAGCTTAATGTTGTTGCTGTCGTTCTTCTCGGCGCGCAGCTGCGCATGAAGTTCCCGCATGCCTGCGACCGCGTCAAAATCGAGATACCGACGGAACACAAACGGTGTCGTCAGCGCCGCCAATTCAGCGCCCAAACTGCCCGTCGCCACGCGGGCCTTAAGCCATGCCAGACGCTCCCACATGCGCCCCTGCGCGACGAAATATTGTTCAATGAAATCAAGCGTCGGCACCATCGGTCCGGCGTCGCCATACGGGCGCAATCGGGTGTCGACACGAAACACAAATTCGCCATGGATGTCGCGGGCCAGCGTTCGCGTGATGTCGCGCGCCAGTCGGTTCAGGTCGTCCATCGCGTCACTGGTCGGCTCATCGCAAACGAAGACGACATCAATATCAGACGACGCGTTCAACTCACACGCGCCTAGTTTGCCCATCGCGACGGTTGAAAATCCGAACGGCGGCTCGGCGCTGCCGAAGAGTTTTATGCTATGCGCAGCGGTAGCCGCTGCGAGCGCGATGTCGGCAAAGCACGACAAATCAGCAACGATTTCTTCAAATGGCGCATTAAGCCCAAGATCCCGCACCACGGTGCGCAGCATCAACTCACGCCTCGCACGTCGCAATTCGCCGTCAATCGTATCGACCGAACACGCTGACAGCACCGCCCCCCAATGCTCCAGGTCAAAAGGTGCATCAGCGGAAGCGCGAACACGTGTAACCAATTCCGGATCGCGCCGCGCGACGCCCTGCGCAAATCGGCTATAGGTGAACGCTTTATCTACCGCGCGGGTCTTATCCATAGTGATAGACGTCATTAAAATACATTGAGTATGCAGGAGAAGCCCGAACCATTGGACGCT
>JBBRVM010000714.1:0-1559 GCA_038246865.1 Burkholderiales bacterium | reverse complement strand
AGAACTCCACGTCGGGCGAAAAGTATGACGCATGCAGCTCCAGTTGCTTGGAGTCTGTAATTTAAACTGTGTAGCTGCTCCCTGGTAGACAGACAGCGGCACACGCCGCGAGGAGCAGAGATGGCAAGCACGACGAACGAATCGAGGTTGGACGCGCTGGTGGCAGATTGCAAGACGCCGCAGGACGTGGCGGCGTTGTACACGCAGATGCTGCAACGAGTGATCGACCGGGGGTTGAGCGCGGAGCTGGATGCGCACTTGGGCTACGCGCGACACGAGAAGGGTGAAGCGCCGCGCACCAACACCCGCAACGGGGTGACGAAGAAGCGGCTCAAAGGCACCTTTGGCGAGGTTGAGATCAGCACGCCGCGTGACCGTGAAGGCGGCTTTGAACCGGTGCTGGTCAAGAAGCGTCAGACCCGGCTGGGGGACTTCGAGGACAAGATTCTCGCGCTGTATGCGCGTGGCATGAGCACGCGCGACATCGAGAGCGCGTTGGTGGACTTGTACGGGGTGACGGTCAGCCATGACGTAATTGCGCGCGTAACGGACGTGGTGCTGGATGAAGTGCGTGCGTGGCAGGAGCGCCCGCTGGAGTCGATCTACCCAGTCATCTGGCTGGACGGCCTGGTGCTGAAGGTGCGCCACGGCAAGCAGGTAACCAACCGCTGCGCGCATGTCGTGCTGGGATTGAACCTGCGCGGCGAGAAAGAAGTCCTGGGCGTATGGATCAGCGAGAACGAAGGCGCGAAGTTCTGGGCGGCGGTGCTGAGCGAGCTCAAACAACGCGGCGTGAAAGATATCTTCATCGCCTGCATGGACGGCCTCAAAGGCCTGCCCGAAGCGGTCACGGCGCTGTTCCCGAAGACATTGACGCAGCAGTGCATCGTGCATCTGGTGCGTGCGTCGATGCGTTACGTGGCGGCCAAAGACATGAAGGCGGTGGCCACATCGCTCAAGCGCATCTACACCTCGGTGACGATAGAGGATGCCGCGCGCGAGTTCGACGCGTTCGAGGAGGAATGGGGCGAGAAGTACCGCGCCGCCGTGCGCGTGTGGCGCAACGCGTGGGCGAACGTGGTGCCGTTCTTCCAGTTTCCGCCCGAGATCCGCAAGATCACCTATACGACCAACGCGATCGAATCGCTGAACATGACGATGCGCAAATACACCCGCAACCGGCGTATCTTCCCGAATGACGAATCGGCCATGAAGTCGCTGTATCTGGCGATCCACCAAGCGAGCAAACGCTGGCGTGGCGTGCATCACTGGAAGCCGGCAATGCAGGTCTTCCAGATCCTCTTCGGCGAGGAACGCGTGCCGGTCAGCGCATGACTCATACAGCAGTTACACAGTTAGATTTACAGATCCGAATCGATTTCCGCGAAAGCCTTGGTGTAACCGAGATCAACGGTATCTGACAAAATTTCTCGTCGCGAACCCAGCACGTCGTCCGCCAGCATGCGGACCAGCTCCGGCAGGTCGTCTGCTCGGGCTGCGCGGAAAGCCAGCCCGGGATTCGCCTTGGCTTCATTCACGGTCAAAGAATCTTCCAGCGT
>JBBRVM010000713.1:0-1569 GCA_038246865.1 Burkholderiales bacterium | reverse complement strand
GGTATCGCCCAGGCCGTGGGCACCGACGAAACTGTCGCCCAGTTTAAGCCTGGTTCGGCGGGCGACGCTTGCGCCAATCACCGCGTCCATCGGGGCGGCGGCCAGCGTGCCGGACGCCAGGGTGCCGCCGTAAAACGGAATGAATTCGTCGGTGGTGCCGACGATGCGCGCGCCGCCTACCGAGTCGCCAATGCCAATTGGAATGGCCTTCGCGACCTGAGGATTCGCTCGCAGCGCGTCCACTTCTCTGAGTGAAATATTGCCATTCGGAACATCAAGGTAATACACCGCCGCCAGCACGTTTTGCAGCGCTGAGCCTTTGGCACCGACAACGATGTCAATGCCCTCAGCCTGCCGCCGCGCATGCTGCTCTAGCACCGATTGCAGCCAGACGATGGCAATCGCGCTGGCCATGCCGAGAGCGCAGAGCATCACGGCGAGCGCGAACTGCCACGGGCGGTCGGCGAGAAAGCGGCGGATGAGCTTGAGAGTCATTTTGGCCCCCCGCTTTGGCCTGATGTTGGCAGCTCGATTTCGGCGAGCGTTGCGTTGCCATCGGAAACCGCGTCCCACAACGCGTGAATCGCCGGATCGTGGCTGGCGATGATGGCGGCACCGCCGCCCTGGACATAGCGTGCGATTTGCTCGATGACGAGGCGTGACGACACGGCGTCTAGCGCGGCGGTCGGTTCGTCGGCGAGTAGTAATTTGGGTTGCGTCACGAGCGCCCGGGCGAGGCTTGCGCGTGCGGCTTGCCCAACCGAGAGCGTTTGCGGACGTAAGTGCGCGAGATCGGCAATGGCGAACGATTGCAATAAGGCCATCGCTCGCTGCTGCGTAGTTTCGTCGGCGTGATCCGCCAATGAAGCCGGTAGCAGGACGTTTTCAAGCACCGTGAGGCTGGTCATCAAGAACTGTCGCTGCGGCATCCAGCCGACGGTGTAGGGCCGCAGGCCATCGCGTTCGGAGCGGCTGAGTGTTTGCAGCGATTGCCCGGCGAGCACGACGATACCGGACTGCGCCTGAATCGGTAGTACGCCGCAGAGCAAATGCAGCAGCGTCGATTTACCTGCCCCGGAACCGCCTCGAAGCAAGATCGCCTGACCTGCGTCGAGCGCGAAACTGCCGAAAGAGATCGCGGCATTCGCGGCGTAGCGATGCAACAAATCAGCCACGGTCAGCATGGTCACTTGACCCTGTAGGAGCGGCTCCGCCGCGACCCACAGTTGCCACTGCAAAGGTCGGTCGCGGCAGAGCCGCTCCTACCGTTCGCAACCAACATACAGCTTTTCGCTGAAAGTGCCATTTCACGGGAGCTATTCATCGTTTTCATGAATTATTGATTTATGCAGAAATTGCCTAGTAGCCCCAACGCAGCGGTCATTTCACCAAAAAGCTGATGGTCCAAATTGATCCTCAAAACCCATGAAAAAAGGCCGGAATCCCAGCCTTTCTTGTTGCCAATCGAGTTCGACTAACTGGCGAAGTTTGCGTTCGCGAAGTCCCAGTTCAGGAGCTTGTCGATCAACGTCTCAACATACTTTGCACGCAAATTCTGGTAGTCGAGGT
>JBBRVM010000712.1:0-1571 GCA_038246865.1 Burkholderiales bacterium | reverse complement strand
TCTTGCGACTTGTCAAAAACGCGGTCAGCACCCAGGTCGAAGGCCTGCGTTCGTATTTCGGGCGTAGCGTAATTGGTCAAGACCAACACCCGTTGCTTTGACGAGCGAGCATTACAGGCACTAACCACCGGCAGGCCCGATCCACTCTTGAGAAAAATGTCGACGATGGCCACATCCCAGCCGTCCGGGTGGTTATGAAGCCACTGAACCGCATCGTCTTCATGCTCGGCGATGCCGACCAAATGCGCGTCCACAAGGTCCGTCAGCATATCCAACAAACTGATGCGGATCGTTAAATTGTCTTCGACGAGAAAAACGCGCAAGTTCACAACGGTATGACCTTTCGACGACAACAAATTGGTTTGTAACGCTGAGGTTACCGACAAAGCCACTCTAATGGTGTAGGTCAACGCCGCGCCTTGCGCGATTTCAAAAATCCAGCTGAGGGACTTTGCCAGGCTCGTTATAGGACAAGTCCCACAGCGCTTAAGGGTGGCCGCCGATAGCTCAGGATTATGTCAATGGGCATCCAGACGCAAACCAATAAGGAGCGCACCATGCACATTCACGCAAGCACCACTGGCGATCCACGTCAAAACCACTTTCTAGCCGCGCTGCCCGAGTCGGTATGGAATCGTTGGCGTGGTCAACTCGAGATCGTTGACCTCCCTATGGACTAGCAGTTGTTTACATCTGATGCAGGCCCTGCTTATGTTCACTTTCCGACCACCGCCATCGTTTCCCTGTTGTTCTTCACTCAAGACGGCGTATCTCTCGAAATATGTGCGGTCGGCAACGACGGTGTCATAGGTATTGATTTGGTGACCGGGGCGAGCACCACCGCCAATGTGGCGGTGGTGCAAATCGCCGGAGTCGGCTACCGCATGAACGCGCAGGCAGTGCGGCAAGAGCTCATACAAGGCGGCCCGGCCCTTCCGATGCTGTTGCGCTATGCCCATACGCAGGTTGCGCAAATTTCACAAATGGCGATCTGCAACCACTTCCATTCGGTGGAACAAAAATTCTGCCGACGCCTGCTGATCAGCCTGGGCCGCTCAAACAAACGCGGGCTGGCAGTGACGCACGAACAGTTTTCCAACCTGCTGGGCGTGCAGCGTGAAAGCGTCACCGCCGCTGCGCACAAGCTACAGATCAGTGGCGTAATCAACTATACCCGCGGCAAAGTCACCGTGCTTGATCGTCATCGTCTGGAAAGCGGTGCCGGCGAGTGTTGTGCCGTGGCCAACAGCCAACACGTGCGCACGATGCCTGTCCCCATGCCGCTGGCGGCTTGAAATATCAGTCCGGGCAGCGGTTAGTGCCGCGCCCAGCGTTTCCGTGACGTTTGCCATCACATCATCCTCGATTGCTGATTTCCTGAATCAAACCATGAAACCTAAATCCCGCTGTCCGCCCGAGCTGCTAGCCGTGACCGTTATCGGTGCGTTAGCGGTACTGGGCGAGTCGGGGCGAGGGGTGCGGGGGGTTAGTTGGGCTTGAGTGCAGCAGTTTTGACAACAAAACAACGCGGTGTCTGCCGCAGCAATCCAAGCCCGCAGCTCGGCACCCTG
>JBBRVM010000711.1:0-1574 GCA_038246865.1 Burkholderiales bacterium | reverse complement strand
TGTCTCCGACTACGGTCAAGTTCGCTGTGGGAATTGCGGATTGCTTTACATAAATGCACCAATTGACAGCGAGTATCTGGTCGAATTGTATGCGCAGGAAAGTGTCGAGTGGCAGCGCGAGTATGTGGGAGAGAAGAGCGTCACTCTGCAAAATGGTGCCACGAACGAAGAGGAGTTTCGACGTTTTGACCAGACGGTGGAACTGGCCGGTAATCATCGGAAGCTGCAGGGGGTGAGATGGCTCGACTTTGGCTGCCAGACCGGTGACATGGGTGAGATCGCCGCGAACAGGTATGCAGCGCAGATGTTCGGCGTAGAGGTGAGTCCCGATTATGCTTCGCGAGCAGATGTCCGATGGGGAAGCCGCGACGCGGTTCGCGACTCGATCGCTGGATTCACGGATCAGGGGCTCAAATTTGACGTGATCTCGGCGATCGAGACCCTTGAGCATCTTTCGGCTCCTTGGGAGACAGTTCGAGCATTTCGCGAGGCGCTGTCACCAGGTGGCGTTCTCATCGTTTCAGTTCCGTCGGCTCAGTACTTTCGGTTGAAGTACTATGTGTTTAAGGCGTATCGTTTACTGTTCTCGCGACAGGAGCTGCGTGAGCGTGCTCTCAGTCCTAGGCCGTCACTTTTTGGTTTGTGCCACACGCACGTCTATAATTTCTCGGGCAAAAGTCTGTCTGCGCTGCTCGCAAAGGGTGGTATGTCGACCGTGCACGTTGGGGGCATAGGTTGGTCGAAGCGGCTTTGGTATCTTAATCTGCTTGCTCGCATTATCGCGACGGCTTCATTCGGTCGAGTGCTCATTTTCCCGAGCGTAATTGCCGTCGCTCGCACTGCGGATTGATCAATGTTTCGTTTGGTGCCGTCGGTAAAAGGCTTGAGCACGGGCGCCGGCGGCACTCTAAGTATGCGCGCGAGGGCACGCAGTTCGTCGGTGCACGAGCGCACGGTATCGGTTGAAATATTGAAATTGGCTGGTCGGAACCTGTCAATGATTTTGAGAAACCGGGCGCGTAGAATCTACTGAGATGCGGGAACGGTCGGCGGTGGTGAGGGCGGGTTGATCCACGCGGCCGTGGGCAGGGCGGCTGGCACGGGGCGGGTTTGACGAAACGGCGTGGTGAGGCCCGATAGGCTGCTGTGAGAACCACCGCTGGCTGGGCGCGACACGCGTCCGCGCGACCGTGATGCATGTCGCACGGTGCGTGCAGGCCGAAGCCGCTGTGGCGATGGGTCGCGTTGTATCGGACGAAGAAAGCGGTGCAGTAGGCGCGGGCATCTTCCATGTAGCCGAATCGCGTCGGGAAGGTGGACCTATGCTTGAGCGTCTTGATCTGGATTTCGGAGTACGGATCGTCGTTCGACACATGCGGACGCGAATGCGCTTTCGTGACGTCGAGCTCCGCCACTAGGAGCGCGAGGCGGGTGGACGTCTTCGCCGCGACGAGGTCCGCGTGGATCGTTAGCTTCACCCGCGTGATGCCTTCGCGTTGCCAACACATCGCGATCAGCCGCTCGGCGAGCTGCGCCGATTCGCGCGGCGCGATCATTCTCCCGACGACGTCTGA
>JBBRVM010000710.1:0-1575 GCA_038246865.1 Burkholderiales bacterium | reverse complement strand
GGGCAACGGGCAGTGGACCGTGCGGGTGCATTACAAACCATTAGTCAACTGGATTTGGCTGGGCTGTCTGATTATGGCGCTCGGTGGCTTTCTCGGTGCGCTTGACCCACGGTATCGTCGGGCGCGGCGGACTGCGACGCTTTCAAATTCGTCGTCGGTTCCGGCGGCGGAATGAGTGCCCACAACCGCAGCCCGGATGCGCGCGTTCGGGCCACAGTGGTCGCATTGCTGGCCGCTTCATCATTTGCAGTGGCGCAAACCACTGCCGACCCTGCGCTTGACGCTCGCGTGAGAGCGCTGTCTGCCGAACTGCGCTGCCTCGTCTGCCAGAACCAGACCGTTGCCGACAGTGAATCCCCCGTCGCTCGCGACATGCGCGATCAGGTCCGCACGCAACTCGCGTCAGGCAAGAGTGAAGCCGAGGTAAAGACTTACATGACCGATCGCTTTGGCGATTTTGTGCTTTACAACCCGCCGTTCAAGGCGACCACGGTGGTGCTGTGGGCGGGACCGTTTGCTGTGCTTTTGCTCGGGGGCTTTTTGTTGATTCGTCGTTTGCGAAAGTCATCGGTGGCGCATGCGCCCGCTTTGCTAAGCGACGAAGATCGTGACCGTGCGCGGGCTATGTTGAATACCAAAGATTTATCGAATTAATGAATCCTTCACTCGTCTTTATCGCGCTCCTCGTCGTCATCACCGCCTGCGTCTTGTGGATCGTTTTGCGGCCGCTTCTCAAGCGGCGCGTTGACGCCAAAGCCGTGACCGTCGACACCAACGTTCAGGCGTTACGTATCGAACTCACCGAGGCTCGGCGCGACCGAAAACTGGGATTGCTGTCAGACGCAGGACTCGTCGAAGCGGAGCGTGAACTGGAGGCGCGCGTGCTGTCGGAATCAGAAGCTGCGGTCGCGTCAATCGCGACTGCGCCACGCTACAAAAAAACCGCCATCGCTTTGGGCGTTTTGCTACCGGCGCTCGCCATCGCTGGTTACGCCGCTGTCGGAATGCCCATCGCAATCGTGCCCGAAGTGGTGCGCCCACCGCAAGTGACCTCTGCTCAGGATCAGCAAATGGTCGAATTGTTCAAGATGGCGGAAGAGCGCCTGAGCAAGGAGCCCAACGACGTGAAGGGCTGGATTTTGCTGGCGCGCGCAAAGGCCTCGGTCGGCATGTTTGACGCCGCGATTCGTGACTACGAAAAGGCTACGACGCTAACGCCGAACGACAGCGAGCTGTGGTCCGATCTCGCCGATGCAGCAGCCGGTAAAACGCAAGGCAATATGGAAGGCAAGCCGCTGGAATACATTAACAAAGCACTCGCGCTTGATGGCAAAAATCCCAAGGCGTTGTTGTTGCGCGGCACCTACGAAATGCAGAAGAACGACTTCGTCGCCGCAGAGATTTCGTTCACGCTGGCGAAGTCACAGGTTGATCCCCAATCCGGCTTCGCCCAGATTGCCGACAATGCGTTGGCCGACATCAAGACGCGTCAGGGCGGTGCGCCATCCTCCACGACCGCTGTCGGCGCCAAGGCGGACACCGCAGCCGCAACGGCAGCCGTCAGGGAACCGCAAT
>JBBRVM010000709.1:0-1580 GCA_038246865.1 Burkholderiales bacterium | reverse complement strand
TCGCCAGCCACGATGAAGTTGGCTTGGAACTGATCAGCCCCAACCTGGGCACGTTCTACCGATCACCTCATCCAATACCCGCTAGTCGTTCGCGAACAGCCGAATTCGCGGTATCGATGCCCGGATGGAGCAATGAAAACGTGCACGCACGGCTGTCTCTGAACCTGCGAAATGACCAGCAACTGCTTAAACACCTCCAGCTCACTTTGGCCCTGAGTGCCATATTCGGCGCGCTGGCGATTTCTCTTGGTGGTCTCTGGCAAGTCAAGCGAGGTCTTGCACCGGTCCAGCACCTGGTGGAGCAGACCAAGTTACTTGGCGCGACCAATCTGACGCAGGGTTTTGATGGCTCTGCGCAACCCGATGAGTTTCGCCCACTGGCGGAGCAGATCAATAAATTGCTCAGTCGGCTCGACATGGCATATCGGCAAATGGAGAGCTTTAACGCCGATGTGGCGCACGAATTGAATAGCCCGCTATCGAACTTGATCACCAGCACGGAACTGACATTGCTGCACGAGCGTGATCCAGCCGCGTTGCTCAACGTTCTGGAATCCAATCTGGAAGAACTGCAGCGCATGTCCGGCATCGTGCGGGACATGCTGTTTCTCGCGCATGCGGACCGGGGCGCACAGGTGCGCGGCACCCAGGTTCCCAGTCTGGCCTGTGTAGTGGCGGATGTAGTCGCCTACCATGAGGCGGTGCTCGCCGATTCGCAGCTACGTGTTGATGTTGTGGGTGACGCAAGCGTTGTACTTGACGTGCCGCTTATCAAACGCGCGCTATCGAACCTTCTGGACAATGCATCACGCCATGCCCCGCCGGACAGCGCAATTCGAGTCGAAATCAAGCAAGATGCCGATCGATCGCTGCGTTTGGTGGTCGTCAACCTTGGCGATCCGATTGCCATCGAGCACCAGCCGCGCCTGTTTGACCGTTTCTACCGGGCTGACCAGTCGCGCAGCCACGCCGATGCGCATCATGGGCTGGGCCTATCCATCGTTGCCGCCATCGCCAGGATGCACGGTGGGGAGCCATTTTCGGAAATCAAGGACAGGCAATTCACCATCGGCATGGTGTTGCCGGTTTCCGCCTAAGGCAAACTACGACGATGTTTGACACACGCGTCGTAGCGAGCGCTTTCTTGCTCAGGTTCCACGTTCAATGCACGAAGGGCCAGCGACGCCTTGCGGCCGCTGAAGATTTGATAGGTCTGGCCCTTCAATGCCTAACCTGGCCGTCATGGTCGCCTGCACGTCGATTTCGGTCAGTATCCTGAAGCCCTCGGTCATCTTGGCAACGGGCGGAGCGAAGCCCTGTTTCAGCACAACACAGTGGAATCTGTAACCGGAAGCGGACGATGCGAAGAAGGTATCGGGTGTGCTGCTGATGATGGCACCCCCTACTGGGAGGCTGGCGCAGCGGGCATCCGGTCGGCCATCATGTCCATCATCATCTGCATCATGGTCATGTGATCGCTCATCATTTGGTGGCGCTTGGCCATATTGGCCGACATGCCTTTTCCGTCGCCCATGCCACCCATGCCCTGCATGCCACCCTGCATTCCCTTCATCATCGCC
>JBBRVM010000708.1:0-1582 GCA_038246865.1 Burkholderiales bacterium | reverse complement strand
CTCGTTCTTTTTGCAGCTAAAACGTCATCAGCTTTTGTATGTAACCGCCACTGAATAAGGGCTGAACTCGCTTAAACGCAATTATCGATATTGATAAAATCGTCGTGCTAGCCTCCGATAAACGGTCTTCTCCGGTGAATGCTCATGCCACTTATCGCTTAGAAATGGCTCTGCGCGGCGAGAATTTCTGGGAGAGTCCTGCCAATTAACGTAGGCGTCGCGGAGAAAGTCGTTTTCGATGCCCCGGCGGTCGTCATTACCAGCAAGGTTTCCGTACGGTTCGGACATTTCACGGTCTGTCATTGAATTCACTGATGATCCGTTTTGGGGCTTCGGGATGCAGCGGGGTGAGGGGTTGCGGTTCATCAGTCGCCAGCACGATCTCGCGCTGGCGCAATCGCCTTGGGTCACCACCGCGTCTCACCAGTCGAAGCACGAATCGCTCGGCGCGTTCCAGTGCCTTGTCGAGCGCGCTGCGCCAGTCGCTCGCCACCGAGGTCACCACCACGGTGCCTACGACATCGGTTTTGAGCTCGACCTGGCATCGCTTGTCGATGCCGCCACGCGGGCCGTTGACGTCCGACATCCTGATCGTGGCGTGTGGCACGAGCCAGGCCAGACGCCGAAGTACGAAGCGCGCGCGGCGCTGGCTCAGTTCTAGCAGTTCGGCTGCTTGCGAATCACGGGACTTGAAGACGACTTGCATCGGGGCTCTCCTTGGGTTGAAACACTGCGGGACGATAAAACTAACAGCAGTCCTGAAAAAGCAGGTTTCATCGACCTGTCACTTCGGAAAAAACTGAACACGGCTTCCAGGTCTTGCGGTAGCCTCATCAGCTTGCTGCGCACTGCGGAAGTGAGTCACACGCTCCCGCTCAATCGAGCCTGATCACAAGGAGCCTGACACCATGCCTGAGACCCAAACTGGCAATGCCGTTCGCCTGGAGTTCGCGCCCGGGTCGTTGGAGCAGACCAATCGCTCGGGCTCCACTTTCCCATGCCATTGGCCGTGGGGTGCCGGTGACGAGGACTGGGGCACTGACTGCCGGGACGGCGAGCACACTGTTTTCGGCGACCTGCTGCGGCATAAGCGATGGTTGCCAGCGTTAACAAAACACGAATAGATAGCGACCAGCACCTCGCGATGTCGGTCCCTCGCCTCGACCCGGCGGCGGCTCTGCTGTTCGTCATCAACTCCGCGGCGGGGGCACTCGACATTGATGCCAAGCGGGCCGTGATCGAAGCGGCGCTGGTAGCGCGGGGGCGAAGCGGTGAACTGCTGGTGTGCAGGCCTGCTGAGCTGCTGCACGTGGCCACCGAGGCCGCAGCGGCGGCGCTGGCACGCGGCGCGGCGATTGTCGCGGTCGGCGGCGATGGCAGCCTTAACACGGTGGCCCAGGCCGCGCACGCAGCCGGCTGCGCGATGGGCGTGATTCCTTACGGCACCTTCAACTACTTTGCCCGGACGCACGGCATACCGACCGACCCGGCCGCAGCAATGCGGCTGCTGCTGGATGCGCGCCCGATGCCGGTGCAGGTGGCGGCCATCAACGACCAGGTTTTTCTGGTCAACGCCAGCCTG
>JBBRVM010000707.1:0-1585 GCA_038246865.1 Burkholderiales bacterium | reverse complement strand
CGAGAAACCCGCTTCGCCGACCTCGTGCACGATCATCGGCGCCGGCACGCCCTTGAAGCGATAGCGCCCATGCACCAACCAACGCAACTTGCTGGCACGATCGCCCAATTCGGACTGCGCACGATGCGCCAAGGTCTGCGCCATGCCCGACATCAATATCTGTCCGGGCATCGCAAGCGACATCAAGCGCGCGGCGACGGGCTTGGCCAGGCCTTCTACTTCTAGCGGTTTTGCACCGGCGGCTACCGCCTGCGGCGTGTTGACCCACGTCATTACGTCGCCAACATGGATGCCGATTCGCGCCTTGAGCTCGATACCGACGTCGGACGACAGGTCCCGCAGCGCATGTTGATAGCGCAGCGCAAAATCGACCGCCTGCACTGGGCGCTCAAACAGGGCCAGCAGGCCGTCCGCTTTGTCGATCAAGCGTCCGTTGGTGAACACCAGCAGGTCGCGGATCTGTAGATCCAGCCGCTGCAAAAATGCCGCCGCCGGCGCGTCACCCAAGCGCTGGATGAAATCGGTGGAATCAGCCAGATCCGCCAGCACGACCGTGCGCAGCATCGGTGTGACCGACGCGGGATCGCTTTGGGGTGGATGATCCACGGGAGTGTCCATTCGCCAATTGCCGGGTGGTGATTAAACCTGTAAACGCCAGGATCTGATGACGGCGGCCAAGGGCCTGGGCCGATCGTCAGGGGGCGGACAGCCGCCAACGGTCGCCGCCTTGGCGCTTGGCCTCGTACAGGGCGGCATCGGCCCGGCTGTACCAGGCCGACCAGCCGCCCGGATCAACGCACATCGCGCCGCCAACGCTGACGCTGACCCGGTGCTCATGCAGGCTGGGCAGGCGCAGCGCACGAACCGAGGCGATCAGGGATAGGGCACGATTGGCCAGGTCGCCGTCGTCACTGACCCGCGTCTTTACGCGAAAATTATTACCGAGTTAAAAGAAAGCGAAGGTTCGCTCTCGCTCGAAACGCGCCGTGAATTTTCGGATGCAGAGTTTTGACGCGCCCGTCCATCATTTCGGGAAAGCCGGTTATTTCCGAAACTTCCGTTACTCTCAAACCACTTTCGCGCAAAGCCCGGGCAGTACCGCCGGTGCTGATAATTTCGACACCGAAATTGGTCAGTTCTTTTGCTAATTCGACAATTCCCTTTTTATCCGAAACGCTTAAAAGTGCGCGTTTGATCTTTCTTAATTCGCTCATAAAAATAAAAAAGCGGTCGGAAAGACACCGCCGCTGCACAAAACACCCATCTCAAGCCGAACTTGTCGGTTTTTAAAACTGTTAAAATCATCCAAGCCGAGCCGTCGCTTATTCAAATGATAAGCGACCTAAAAACAGAAGACTCAACAAAAATGCGATTGTATAGATTACGATTTTGATTAGACTCATAAAATCTCCTATCCTAAAACCGGAGAGCCAAATTAGGGTAACGAACAAACTACTATTTTAGTTTCGCACTGGTTTTGATGTCAATTATGAATAAAAAGTTTTCAAGCTGTTTGCTGTTTCTGGGCTTTCTCCAAATTTTAACAATATTCTGCTTTGGTCAAAACTTAAAAATAAATATCAAT
>JBBRVM010000706.1:0-1591 GCA_038246865.1 Burkholderiales bacterium | reverse complement strand
TATCGCGCAGTGCCGATTCAACCACTTCCAGCAGATTGACTTGGCGCAATTGTAGCGGCGACAAGTTCACGCTCACGCGCAGCGGCAATCCGGAGCGATCAATCCAACGCTTGGCGTCGACGCACGCGGTGCGCAAGATCCACTCACCAATGGGCACGATCAAACCGGTCTGCTCGGCGACTTTCATGAAGTCCGCCGGTACGATGATCCCCCGCTCCGGATGCTTCCAGCGCAGTAGTGCCTCGGCGCTCGAAATCCGCATCGTCTTCAGGTCGATGACCGCCTGATAGAACAACATGAACTCCTTGCGCTCGAGCGCCTTGTGTATATTGCCCTCGAGCAACACACGATCACGTGCGACAGCGCTCAAGCGCGATGAATAGAGCTGAAAATTAGTGCGCCCTTCGTTCTTGGCGTGGTACATCGCGACGTCGGTGTGTTTTAGAAGGCTATTGGCGTCGGCACCGTGGTCGGGGTAAATCGCAATGCCGATGCTGGGCGTGACGTAAAAGTCGGTGTTCTCCAAATGGGTGGGCCTCGAGAACGCCTGCAATATCTTGTTGGCCACTCTTTCAGCGTCGCCCGCTTCGGTAATATTTTCCAGAATGAAGGCAAATTCGTCGCCTCCCAAGCGGGCAATCGTGTCCCCTTCGCGCGCGCAGTCGGCCAACCGCGCTGCCACATTCTTGAGCACGAGATCGCCGGTTTCGTGGCCAAAAGTGTCGTTGATTTCCTTGAAGTGGTCCAGATCGAGCGACACCAGCGCCGCCAAGCCGCCTTCGCGCCTGGCGTGGACGATGGCTTGGGCAAGCCGATCGCGAAACAGGTTGCGGTTAGGTAGGCCGGTCAGTTGGTCATATTGAGCTAGATAAGCGAAGCGCTCTGCTGATTCCTGGCGCTCTATGGCCGTCGCGAGGACATTGGCAATCGATTGCGCGAATTTCACGTCGGCGTCGGAGTAATCGCGGCATTGCGTTGAGTGCACCGCCAGAACACCGTAAGGGTAGGTGCCGGCTTGGATTGCGACCGCAACACCGCTTAAAACAATTCTGTCCGTTTCGGCGGCTGCTACCGCGAAGCGCGTTTCCGTGCGGAAATCACTCACCACTACCGGGTCATTATTCTGCAGGCAGAAATTGGCATGCGCATCAATGTCATGGTCATTTGCAGCGCGTCCCGTGCCATTAGCTTGCCAGCCGACTGCCGTGTGTGCCGTCAACAGCTTTTGATCGGTAACGTGTTGCATGACTTTGCAATACCCAACATCAAGCCCGCTTGTCACAGACACCGCCGCTTCGTTCATGAGTTCGTCGAGGACTCTGTCGGTGAGGGCGAATTTCCCGAAGTCTGCAACGATATTCTGCCGCGTAAGCGATTCGGTCTTTTCCCGCACCGCGCGTTCGAGCCGTTCGCGACTTTGGAAGCCCTCTAGCGCGTTCGATACGTGGTTGGTGATCAAGCTAAACAACGCCTGATCCTCGTCACTGTAACGGAAGTGCGCAGCGTAGCTTTGGATGACGATAGCGCCCAACGCGCTTCTGTTATGGTCAAGCAGAGGGTATCCCATCCAATGCGCTGCGACTTCGCCCAG
>JBBRVM010000705.1:0-1593 GCA_038246865.1 Burkholderiales bacterium | reverse complement strand
GAGTGGTCGATCGCTTCCTCTTGTTCCTGCCAATAGTCGTTGCAATTCATCGGATGTTAGTTCACGGCGATCGTGGCGGCGATCCGTCGTTGTGCTGCTGCACAAAAGATGAGGCTCTTCCGTTTTTAGGTGTAGCAACCAGCATAATAGCCTTGGATTCGCCCCACCAAGTTGCGGAGGCTGACGATGCTCTGGCCCACTTTCTTGGCGGCCCAGTTCACGTCCAACAACGCCCGCGTCCACAGCGTCGCGATGCTGCGAATGCCATACGCTCGCCGCGTGATCACTCGCAGTTTCGTGTTGATCCCTTCCACCGGACCGCTTGAGCGGCCCTCGTCGAAATAGGCCATGATGCCGTCCCAGTGATTCTCCAGCATCGTGATAAACGGCTGCCAATCCAGGCCCGTCGTCTTCGCCTCCGCGATCCATTCCTGCAATTGCGTCGCCGCCGTCGCTCGGTCCGGCGCCGTGTCGAAGATCGCCGTCGCCTGCCAACGCATCGAATAGATCTGTCCCAACACCGGCAACTTCTCGAACAATGCCTCCAACGCCTGAACTTTTTCCGGCGTCAGATCCTTCGGCCGACGGCGAAAATCGTGCATCAGGGAACGTAGACGTTTCGCTTGCTCCTTGCTCAGTCCTCGTTTGTAAGCTCGGTAGTTTTTTTTCGAAGCGTGTCGGCGACTTCGCCCAGTTTCTTGGCCACATGAAAGCGATCGATCACCGACTGGCTGTTGGGCAGCATGTCCCGGCACGCGGCCAAGTACGCCGCCCCCATGTCGGTGCTGTGCGTGAGCACCCCGGCCCGTTGCTCCGGCGAGAACACCTCCAGGCATTGCTTGCCCGCCGCCTCGTCGCGGCCTTTGGATACCGCCAAAATCTCCGGCTTGGACGGGTCGGTCAGGTCGGTCAAAATCGTGGCATAGCTCTTGTGTCCTTTGCGTAGACTGATTTCATCCAGGCCGAGGTTGGTGATCTTGCGTTGCGGGTCGACCTTCTTCGCCTTCACGTCCTCGATGCGGTTCTTGACGATCCGTTCCACGGTCTCGGCCGAGATGCTCAACTGCTTGGCCACGTCTTCGGCGGTGCTCTTGATCAGGCAGACGAGGACGTGTTCTTCGAAGCGGTAGGTGTATTTGACGTCCTTGCGTTTGAACGGCGGAATCAAAGCCTGGCGATGTCCGCAACGCGAGCAACGATGCGCGACGTCCTGATACACGAAGAAGCTCGGCAAGCTCCAAATATCGAGATCGCGAATGGCGAGGAATTTCGCTTTCTCGACCAGTTGCAACGGCCTGGCATGTTTGCAGGTTTCGCAAACGCAGACCTCGGGGTAGTCCCAACGGACATGAAAGGAGTGTCCCTCGTCGATGCGTTCGTATTCGCCGACAGAGATGCCGGCGGGCAGATCCACGATGATTTCGACGGAAGTAGCAGGCATGGGTAGTTCATCCCTGAAGGCATCTTGTTACACTCGCAGCTGCCCGCTACCTTATGCGGCCACGCCAGGATTGCCCAGTCCTGCACCTATAAACGGATGAGCCAATTTTTATGGCTATCTCATCCTCAGAAGGATCAAACCTGCCAGCTTGG
>JBBRVM010000704.1:0-1595 GCA_038246865.1 Burkholderiales bacterium | reverse complement strand
GTGCGCCTCCAGCGTGACCCGTAGCGCGGCCGGATCCGTCACGGCGGCGTCATGCGTGTCGCCGGTCTCGCCCCCCGGTGCGGGCACCTCCGTGCCGATGACATAGTCGAGCGGGCGGCCCGCGGCTGCTGCCTCGGCGACGCAATTGCCGGTACAAATAAGTGGTCCCGTTTGTTTGAACAACTCGCGCCGCCCTAACAGTGCCATCGAAAATGCGTGTCCCGCCTGTGACAACAATTTGCACCTGCGCAGGCTATTCGGGCTACGCAACAGTGCGATGAAAACTTGAACACCTGAGGTGGTCCGTTCGGACCATCTACCTGTGCCAATCTGCCCACGCGATTTCTTTTACATAGAAAAAGGGGCCAGGCTCATATTTTCCGCCTGATTCACAGCCCCAACTCCGCCTGCCCAGTGATCCCCGCACCCTCCGCTCCTGACGTCCGCGGACGGCCACGCGGACGCGCTTCGCGCCGCTCTCCTGCGGCCTTCTCGATCTTCCGATGGAACTTCGCGCCGCCGAGCGCCTGATTCTGGTTGAGCGCCAGCCGAATATCGGCGACCGCTTCTTCGTCAAGTTCGCTGCGGAACAATGCACGATAGGCCGTCTGCCTCTGGCTGTCTTCACTGCCCAATGCCAGGTACACGGCATGCGGCGTCAGGCGCGCATCGGCTTTCCCCAGTGCGTTTGACCGATAACTGGTCCACCGGTAGTGCGCCGGATCGTCCACCATCGCCGCCCGCACCGGGTTGAGTTCGATATAGCGCTGGCACATCAGCAGGTAGCGATCCGTGTCGATCAAGGAAGATTTGTAGCGGCTGTCCCACAGCGTACCGGTACGGCGGTAGGTCCGGTTCACATATTGCACATATCGCCGCCCCAGCGAGATGACAATACGCGGCACATCTTCGGCCGCCTTTGGCGTGAGCAGCAAGTGCACATGATTGGTCATCAACGCATACGCATGGAGCGCCGCGCCGCAAGGCTTGAGCGCTTCATCCAGCCAGTGCAGGAAGCCGTGGTAGTCCTCTTCGGCGAAAAAGCAGGCTTCCCGATTGTGACCACGCAGGACTATGTGCAGCGGCTGACCTGGCAGATGAATTCGCGGGCGTCGAGGCATTGCAAAACTCTATCAGAAAAGTATGCGAGCCTGGCCCCTTTTTCGCTGCCCTCGCGCAAAAAAATTCATACAGAGAAAAATATCCGAGCCTGGCCCCTTTTACGCGCGAACCTACGCCAAATAAGCCTCTAACGGGCTTTCCGTCCTAAAACCCATGTCGCTATATGAACCGTCGGTCGAATCCGGCCCCCAGCACGCGCCAAATCTTGATGTGGCTTCGTCAAAAAAGACTGACTGAGGATCGCCTTGCGTCACAAGCCACACGTTGATTGGGCCTGGTTGAATCGACAACCGATTCGCGTGAAATGCGTCGACAAGAATCACGCAAGGTTTCGGCTCCTCAAGACATTGCTCGACAAAACGGGCTTTCGACTCGGCTATGGCTTCATCGGCGACTGGCACTACTGAGTCAATGGCGAACCTTGCTTCATCCAGTGAGGATATGGCCCTTTCTCGGACTTGCCTCGAAGAAAG
>JBBRVM010000703.1:0-1639 GCA_038246865.1 Burkholderiales bacterium | reverse complement strand
GGTGATCGACGCCGCGCCTTCGACCTTCACGCAGCATCGCACCAGCGTCACAATGGCCGGGGGTAACGTCACGAGCCGCACCAATGCCACGCTTGCGCTGACCGTGAGCGGTGCATACAGCCCAACGAACCCAGCCATACGCACCGTCTATTACCGTTTGAATTACAGTCAGGGCGCCTTCACCGGCAGCGGACCGTATTCGGCGGCGCTGTCCGGACTGACGGTGGGCTTTAACACCGTATCGCTGTTTGCCGTGGACGCCATTGAAGCACCATCAAAACCACTCAAAACAGGACAAAAAAACGCCCCGAAAACAAACTAAAATCGCAAAACGTTCGAGCCACCTGCAAAACCCAAACTGGCCCGATTAACCCGATCATCGGGTGGCTCGATTAGGGTGATCAGTGACATTCATGCCCACCAGCTATCTGATCGTCGTCAGCAACGCCGAGCCGACTGGCGTTGCTGGCGCGCGTGTACAGGACACACTCGACCCTGAGTTAATCCAAGCCACCTGGACGTGTGTCGGCCAAAACGGCGGCAGTTGCGCAGGCGCTGGCACTGGCAATCTGGATCAGCCGGTCAATCTGCCGGTCGGCGCGAGCGTGCGTTTCACCCTGACCGCGCTGGTCGCCTCCCTGCCGGAAACGCCGGTCAGCAACGTAACCTCAGTGACGCCACCCAGCCCGATCGTTGATCCAAACCTTAACAACAACGTCGCCAGCGATGGACCGGACGTGCGAGGGGTGTTCCGCGCGGGCTTTGAATAAAACGGGCACGAACGCGCTGAATGCAGGCCCGACAACGATCGTTTTTCCTTTAAGGTTCAACCATGTTTGGCGAATCGTTCTCTTCGTTATTGGTTTCCACGCTGGTGTTGCCCTTGGGGCTGTCTTACCCGAACGCCGCCCACGCGCAGACTATCCACACCTACGAACGCCACCCGATTTCCGGTTCATATCGGTGGCTTCGAGATCTGCACTTTGCGCGCGCTTGGTTGCGCGAGGAGTTAAGCGGTGGATGAGCTTGCGCGCTTCGCTATGGCCAAGACCTTGTTCGACGCCGTTTGCGATCTGCCCGAGGCGGAACGCGAAGCCTACCTAGCGGCATCCGGCACCGACATTGAGCTGCTCGGGCGCGTGCGTGCGCTGCTGGTGCGCGACATTGGCGACACGCAGCGCTTTGCGGCACCGATCGCCGGCCTGCTCGGTGCGCTATCCGGCGCGGAGGAACTGCAGCCGGGGACGGTGCTCGGTGCCTGGACGCTGACCGAGAAGGTCGGCGAAGGCGGCATGGGCACCGTATACGCCGCGCGCCGCAGCGACGGCCATTTCGAGCAGACCGCCGCGATTAAGGTGTTGCGCGGTGTGCCAAGCCCGGCGGGGCTTGAGTTCCTGGCGCGCGAACGGCAAATACTCGCCAGCCTCGCCCATCCGAATATTGCGCGCCTGCTCGATGGTGGCTCAACGCCGCAGGGCCAGCCCTATCTGGTCATGGAATTCCTCGAAGGCATCGCCATCGATCGCTATTGCTTCGAGCACAAGCTGGCGACCGCCGCGATGCTGCGCCTTCTGCTGCCGGTCTGCGACGCCGTCAGCTTCGCGCACTCGCGGCTGATCGTGCACTGCGACCTCAAGCC
>JBBRVM010000702.1:0-1640 GCA_038246865.1 Burkholderiales bacterium | reverse complement strand
TGGGCTACGACTTGCTACGGGCGAGCCCGTCGCGCGCGCATGACATCCGATGCAAGATTGAAGCTATAGCGGCTGAAATCGAAGTTGCTGCTGCCGCTGCTTGGGATCGTCGAAAGCGTGCTGCCAACGTCGCTGATTTCGCGATGGAACGCTTAACCGACAACGCTTGAACGCCGTAGAACGGCGCTTCATATAGGTTTTTTGCAGTAACGCAAAAATCTCGGTATTAAATTTCTTGTCGGCCCCGTCAATCGGGATTATCTAAAGTCTTATAGGACTTACCGACATGCAAATTACCAACCCATCCCACGAGATCTCATTGCCCCGCGAAGGGCTTGCCAAACTGCCCGCCGTGATGAACGCGACTGGCCTCTCTCGCTCAACCCTCTACGCCCGCGTCAAAACAGGTGGCTTCCCTGCGCCTGTGAAGCTGGGCGAACGCTCGGTCGCGTGGTCAGTGGAATCGGTGCGAGCCTGGATCGCAGAACGAATCGCTGCGTCACCGAACAATCGACAAAGCGGGCGCTTGCTCATTCCCATGTGGCTGAGTTCGTGGCTTGACCGACGTGAACGCGTCCAGCGATTGGAGCACGAGCGCGCGCAGATACTCGCTTCCAATCGGGGGCTAGCTGTCGAAACGCTATTGTGGCCAGAGCATCGCAAAGCGCTTCGCGAATGCGTGATCGAACGCACCGAGCGGGGGGATAAAACTTACCGTGGTGAGTTTTTCTACGCGCCCGCCGGCTATACGTTCGGGGTGGCAGTGACTCCGCACGGGCTCGCTGCGCTCACAACCCGCTTGCGAGCTGAATACCCGCCCGAAATACTTGCTCACGATGCGCGCAACGGCCATTCGCAAAACTTCTACCTGAGTGGAGAAACGTTAGTTTCATCGTTCACAGATGACGTATGAAGCAAGAGCCTGTGATTTTCCCCGTCAACTCCTCCACAACACCGCTCACACCGTCAACGACAGGCACGGCCACTGCCAACGAAGGTGTCAACGGGGTGTTAACGAAAGTGCCAACGGTAATAGAGAGTGTGAAAAGAAATCACTCATTCTCTCCTTATGTTTTGTCGCCGTTGAATGGCTCGATTGATCCTCAGAAATCGCCGCGCATTGGTGTCGTGCCCCCGCACCGCCTCCCCGGCGGCGCACAACTCGAAGAGATTGAATCCATGGCCGAAACGCTTGCGGCGCAGTCTCACGCGTGGTGGGACGCCCATGTATCGCCGCCGCGCTCAGGGCGAGGCATACGGCGGGCGGGCGCACTCTTCGAGTGTTGCGGCTACGTGTGGATTTGGAACATCGTTGAGCGGCGCGCTCCGATTGGCGCAACACTTGTCGTCGTCGGGCCTATCAATCAGTGGCCGTTGCCGTTGGTCGTACGCAAGGCATGGAGGATGCACCATGCAGCCGCCTAGCCTTGACCAATGCCGCGCGATGCTGGCATGCATCGGCGCGGATGATCGCGAAACGTGGGTGCGCATGGGTATGGCGCTGCACTCCGAGTTTGACGGTGCGGACGGCTTCGCAGTGTTCGATACGTGGAGTCAGACGGCCGAAAAATACGACCCGAAGCACGCCCGCGTCGTCTGGAAAGGCTTCAAGCCGGGGCCGGTGAAAATCGGCACGTTGA
>JBBRVM010000701.1:0-1641 GCA_038246865.1 Burkholderiales bacterium | reverse complement strand
GGGAGGTTGGCGAGCAGGTTGGAGCGGTGGCTCTTTGCCACGACCCGAGTCAACTACTGCTGGCAACACGTCGTGGCCTGATCGTGCTGTCCCTGGCGGACAATTCACGAAATTTGATTTGCGGAGTCGAATCGGATCTGCCGGCCAATCGCCTCAATGACGGGCGTTGCGACGCCCGCGGCAGATTCTGGGTGGGGTCCATGCGCGACCCGTCGGCTCCGTCTGATCGCTTCGGTACGCTTTATCGCTACGACAGCGAATCGGGTTTGCGGACTGTGCTGAGCGGGTTAGGCACGCCCAACGGATTGGCATTTTCACCCGATGGCAAACGGATGTACCTGTCCGATTCAAATACCCAGGTGCGCAGCATCTGGGCCTTCGACTACGATATCGATGATGGAGTCTGCGGCAATCGGACACTCTTTGCGACGACGGAAAATCGTCAGGGGCGCCCGGACGGCGCGTGCCGCGACGCCGACGGCGGCTACTGGTCTGCGCAGATTGACGGTTGGAGTGTGGTGCGCTACACCCCGAACGGCCACATTGACCGGGTAGTCAGTCTGCCGGTGCAATGGCCTTCGATGTGCGCGTTTGGCGGCGCCGATCTTGGCACGCTTTACATCACCACCATCCGGCGCGGCGGAGCCAGACAGGATTGGCCGGACCAGCCGCTGGCCGGAAGCCTGTTCGCATGCCGACCGGGGGTGCGGGGTCTGGCGGAGCCCGCATTCGGGCCAGCGCCAAAGCTATGAAAAAGTAGCTTGAGCCGCAACGCTCAATCGCAATTTACGTACCGCGCTCTCAGGACTGGTAAGCACGGGGCAGGACAGTTTTGCCGCCACCGCGTCGCGCGCGAGCGAGGTCGAGAAGTGGGCCAACAGCACTACATCACAATCCGTCAGTGAGAGGGCCGCTTCGGCCACCAATTCATTGTGCGCTTTTTCATCGCCAGATTTGAGGGCGTCCATCGCACCGGCGACCAGCACGCTTCGAATCACCGCCGTTCGCCGTTCGGCTTGCGCAGTCATGCGAAACTCCGCCTCCATTGAGGCAACGCTTGGCCCGAACGTGGCCAGCATGCCGACGCGGCTGCCCGCATTGAGGGCAGATTCGAACATGGCTTCATTTGGTTTTAGTACTGGAATCTTCAAACAGCGCTGCACGCCTTCGATGGCGGCTCCGAACGCAGAGCAGGAGTAGAGAATGCCGTGACAACCTGCGGCGACGGCGTAGTCGCCGAGCGCGGCGATCCGGCGTGCAACCGGTTCACTTGGGTCAGCGGAGTGGCCCCGATCCGCAGGCAACGAATCATCCAGCAGATTGATCACGTCCGCTTCCGGCCATAGATGGGCGAACGCGCGCTCAATTGGCCCGATGGCAACTTGCACCGCATGAATCAAGGCGATTCTGGGCATCGGCTAATCCTGCACCCCAAGTTTGTCCAGCACCTCGGACAACTCTCGACCCCATCTGCGCTTGTGCGAGCGATGGATTTCCACCGCTGTTTGCGCGTCGCTGCGGCGAATCGCCTCGACGACTGCTGCGTGGTTGACGTTCGAGTACACCGGTCGGCTTCGCTGCGGCGTCGAGATCAACCTGAATCGGTGCGCTTTCTCGAGCAGCATTATGCCGATTTCAATC
>JBBRVM010000700.1:0-1657 GCA_038246865.1 Burkholderiales bacterium | reverse complement strand
TGCAACGCCGCTTGATTTCGCTTATGCGGTTCATTCTGACGTCGGCAATATCGCCAGTGGCGCGATTGTGAATGGTCGCCAAGTTCCCATTGAGACGAAGTTGCGTAATGGCGACGAAGTTGAGGTGCTGACGACGAAGGGCCATGTCCATCCTGAGGCCTGGGAGGCGTTCGCTGCGACTGGACGGGCCCAGTTGGCGATCCGTCGGCAAGCTCGCGAAGCGCAACGTCGTCGGCAAGTCGAGTTGGGTCGGCGATTGCTTGGCGCGCAATTCCACCGCGCTGGCGCCGAGCCACCTGAAGATTTGCACAAGCTCGTGATGCGTTTCAACCAACGCTCGCCGGAAGACGTTCTGGCCAAAATCGCTCGAAATGAAATTTCTATCGACGATGCGGTTGCTGCACTCGATATCAACGGGCGGGTGGGCGAAGCGAACGCTGGAACCGCACGGTCCCGGCGCACAGATCGCCCGGAAGAAGGCGATGGCTGGCTGAGACTTTCAAGCGCGAGCAATTTGAAATTCCGTACAACTGAAGCCCGCTTTGAGCCCGGTGCGGACGTGGAGAGGCAGGACGTTGCTGCAGATGACGACGCAGCGAGAGAGGAGGCGCCGTTCCTGGGGCTGCCTGAAACCGGCATACCCATCCGCGGCTTGAAAGATGATGTCCCGGTTGCCTTTGAGCCGGGCGGCGCGGTGCCAGGCGACCGCGTGATCGGCGTTTTGACGGCCGATGGCATTATTGTGTTCCAAATCCACTCGCTGCGATTGAAAGCCTACGAGCATGAGCGGTGGATCGATGTGACGTGGGACGTCGATCAACGCAAGCTGGAGCGGTTCCCGGCAACCGTTGATGTGGTTGCGCCGAACCAGCCGGGTATTTTGGCGCAGATTGCCCAGATCATCGGTCAAGCGGGCGGCAATATCGATAAACTCCACATGATCGATCGCGCGTCGGACTTTACGACGATGCGCATTCTGCTGGGGGTGTACGATCTGGCCCACCTCACCCACATCATCTCTGGTCTGCGCTTCAATACGGTGGTGTCCGGCGTGGACCGCGTATTTGAGTAGGCGAGTTTTTTGAAGCTCCGCGGTTTGCAATCGCCAGACTTGCTGATGCTCAATCGACACGCAACCGTTGCACGAAAGCCTGAAATTGCGGCGAACTGTCCCTTGTCCGTGTGGCAGCGCGGGCCCACTTGTGCTAGTGTGGTCGCTGATTTGCGCCAGGATTGCTTGTGGCTTCAGTGGTTTGGCGCAAGGGCCAGGGGGGCTCTGTCGGAATGCTGTTTAAAGCGCGCGAAAAACCGACGTTTCTGCGAAAGGTACGGTTGTGGCTCTGGCCACGGCGTAGCTTCGATAGGAGCGCGCGCTATGTCTGGAAACGCCTGTTTAGGCTGAAGGCGTCTCCGCACAAAATCGCGGTTGGATGCTCTGCTGGGGTGTTTGCTTCGATTACGCCGTTGATTGGCGTGCAGATGCTGATGGCTGGGATTATTGCCATCATCTTGCGCGGCAGCCTACCGGCGGCAATGCTTGCGACGTTTGTTGGTAATCCGATTAGCTGGCCGTTTATTTGGGGCGCGACGTACGCCGTTGGCGCTTCACTGGTCGGCAGCCCAGGTGCGGCTGTGGCTGCGGCGCTGTCGGGGGAAG
>JBBRVM010000699.1:0-1661 GCA_038246865.1 Burkholderiales bacterium | reverse complement strand
GGAGACCTGTGCCACCATGATAATTTTGGTGGCACCGGTCTCTGACCGGTGTTCTGTCTGCGAGGGTAAAAGTCAGAGAGTTTCCCGGAATCAAAGCGCGATCGAGTCGGGTGCCACGCAACGCCGTGCGCGGATTCCGCATGCGTGGCTTCGCATCATTTGATCTGATCAGGGTTTATATCGGGCGGATGGCGCGCTTAACGAGGCCTTTGCGGATAGGTTAATCGTCTCTATCCACAACCACTCACACAAAGGTCCCCGAATGGCTTCGACACGTCGTACTCGTTCATCTTCCTCGATCGATCCATTGCCGCAACTCAGCAAAATCATTTCTGATCTGCTGCCGCACCAGGGCTTGTCGGTGATGGATAAAGTCAGGCGATGGAGCGACCGGATGCTCATTCTCGTCGCACTCATGATGAGTTGGGCGAGCGGGTCGAGCCTGGCCGAGCGCTTCAATCTCGCGCGGGCGTGCGCAGTCGAATTCCATCCCACACGCAAACGGCCCGGCTCGGGATACAACGGCTTCATCGACTGTCTCGCTCGGCACAACACTCGGCTCCTCGACACGCTCACCAACGCGTTTCGCAAGCGAGTGATGCAACTCGCTGGAGATAGCTATCGCACGTTCGGCTTCATCATCTTTGGCGTCGATGGTACGAAAATCGAGCTTCCACGCTCGGACTCCAACATCAAACATTTTGGCACCGCGAACAAAAAGCACGCCGGCCCGGAGATGATCCTGTGCGGCCTGTTCCACGTCGCAACACGATCACTCTGGTCCTTCGCCCACGACGTCGCCAAGGGGTCTGAGCGGGCGTTGTTCGCATTGATGCTGCCGTGTTTACCGAAGGATTCGCTCGTGCTGGCGGATGCGGGGTTTGTCGGCTGGAATACGATGACGGCGCTGATTGATGCCGGCCAGCACTTTGTCATCCGCGCCGGAGCGAACGTCAAACTCCTTCGCGAACTGGGCCATGTCAAAGAGCACGACGGCATCGTCTACCTCTGGCCTGCGCGTCAACAGAAGAAGGAACTTCCGCCCATCGTATTGCGCCGGGTGATGGTGTGCGACGGCAAGGGCCGACAGATGTGCCTGCTCACCAACGTTCTAAACCAGGAGCGATTGAGTGATCAGCAGATCATCGAGTTGTACAAAATGCGGTGGCACGTGGAGGTGTCGTATCGCTGGCTGAAGGAATCGCTGCACGGACGCAAGATGAAAAGCACATCGGCGCAAAACGCCCGCCTGGAGATGGATTGGGCGCTCATGAGCTTATGGACGCTGACGCTGATCTCACTGGCAGAGGGCGTGCCCGGAAAGGATCTGAGTATCGCCCAGACGCTGCGGATCGTGCGTGTGGCGATGACGCACCGTCGCATTAGAAACGGGCAGCGTCTCACCGCCCAACTGCGTCGAGCGCGTCGAGATCGTTACACGCGGCGAAGCGACAAGTCGAAACGACACTGGCCCACGAAAGGCCGCATTCACCGATGTGGAATGCCGGTGGCGCGCTTGGCAAATACGCTGGAAATCAGGCAATTTCAGGACATTTTATGCGCTCTTGCATGAAAAGCGCGCACGGCGTTGCGTGGCACCCGACAACTGCAAATTTACTGCAAACGGCCGAAGTGTTCCGCGCCGTCAATTGCTGTGAATT
>JBBRVM010000698.1:0-1669 GCA_038246865.1 Burkholderiales bacterium | reverse complement strand
TCATCAGCAGCACGAACGCGAACACACCCCACCACGCGGTGTGTGCAGGCTTGCCTGCGAGTGCGGCCTCAATGCCGCGACCGATGTTGGTTCGCATGTGGCGCGCCGCTTTCCACATGTAAACCGTCATCGAAATCACCAGCACCGCCGCCACCAGCGCGAGGATGCCTTCCCACAACGGCTTGTTGTCTGCCTTCGAGAAAAAGTAGGACGCCACCGCCGAGAGAAGAATCGCAGCACCGGTCCCCCAGTAAACAGCGGCGGCGAGCGCGTTGCGCTGGGTCTGGCGCAGATATGCGAGCGTGATTGCGACGATCAGAAAGGCTTCGATGCCTTCGCGCAGCGTGAGTACAAAAATGTTCAGCATGGTTGAAACCTGGTTATGTGTCGTTACGCGTACCGGGCGCGCATCACGAGTTGTGTCAGCGAAACACTCGCCGCAGTGGAAGGGCGCTGGGTCGCGATGTGGCGCTCCAGTATGGGCTCCCACGCATCGAGCCAGTGCGAAACGGTTTCGCTGAGTTGACCGCGCGACGGAAGTTCGGATGACAAAGACTTCAAATGGGCAACGATGGCCGCGGCCAGACGTGCCGAATCATGGCTGTCGCTTTTTTCTGTGGCGTAACGGCTCATCAGCTCAATGATCCAGGTGAGGCGATCACGGGCTCGGTCGCCTGCGCCTTTGTCGGATTCGATTGCAGCAAAAAAAGTATCGGGTTTGATCGACATCATGGGTATCTCCTGTCGGGTTCTGGAACGGCGCACTCCCAATTATTTTCGTATACGTATTGCGAATAGTTCGCATTAGCTGTAAAGTTACCACACCTTAACGAATAAGCGTCAACATCCGATGAAGTACCCGACAAACCTGCACGCCGTGTCCTCAAGAAAAACGCTTTCAGTCCGGGCAGGGTCGGTGGTTCGGGTTGCTTCGGAATTTTCAAAGACCGCATCTGGCGCGTTGCCGCAGGCAGATTCAGCGAACCTCGCGCACCACGGTGCGATCCCGCTGAAACGCATCACGGCAGGTCGCAAGGAAATGAAAATTGACCACGATGGCGCCACCTATTTACTGCGCGTCACGAAATCAAACAAACTTATTTTGACGAAAGAGGCGGTGGCTAAGCTGGCTGCCGTGACGTCATAGACCCTTTACCGCCGACCAGCCAAGCCGGATTCGCACTCCCTGGCACTAGCCACGTCGGCACCTATTCAACGTAAAAAATCAACACGGGCGCAACGCAGGGCGGGCACTGCACGCCTCGTAATTCCGCTCGGGCGCGAGCCCGCAAACATTGCGCTTCGCGGTCGCCGGGAGGCGGGCAGTGCCCGCCCTACCGAGGCATCGCAGCGAACGAACTTGGCGCGTCACAACCCATCGCCACACGCCGCGCCGCTCGCCCACGCCCACTGAAAGTTGTAACCACCCAGCCAGCCGGTGACGTCCATCACTTCGCCGATGAAGTGCAATCCGGGGACGGCTTTCGCTTCCATCGTCTGCTGCGATAAAGCCCGCGTATCAACGCCACCCAAAGTCACCTCAGCCTTCTTGTAACCCAGCGTTCCTGAAGGTTTCAGCGGCCATGCATTGAGCAGCGTTGCGACTTGATTGAGTTCGATTCTGGTCCATTCAGCGAGCGGCTTTGCAGGCGCATGCGCCGCCGCCCAC
>JBBRVM010000697.1:0-1671 GCA_038246865.1 Burkholderiales bacterium | reverse complement strand
TATTGTGCGACCGCCTGTCGCTTGTGCAATCGCACCTGAAAACGTTTGATAACTACCGGTAGCGGCCTACATCGGTGATCCCATGACCGAGATCGTGAACTTGAGACGTGCGCGCAAACAGAAAGCGCGCGCGGAGGCGGAAACCGAAGCCGCTGCCAAACGATTACTTCATGGAAGAACAAAGGCCGAGCGCAACTTGACGAGGGCCAAACAGGAGACCGCCGATCGCAAGCTCGACGGACATAAACGTAGCGATGACAATGACGGAAACTAAAGGCGCTCTACAGAAGCGCTCGATGCGAATTGCTGGTCACCGAACATCCCTGGCTCTCGAGCAAGAGTTTTGGGGTGCGCTTGAGCGTATCGCACGCGATCGCTCAATGACTCTGCCTGTTTTGATCGCATCGATCGACGAGCGGCGCGGCAAGAACACGCCAGAGGCTTCACTTGCCTCCGCGGTGCGTGTGTTTGTTTTGGAGAACCGGCTGAACTGAGACGGCTATTGGTGCGGACGCGCGTAGAGCGCGATGGCGTAATAGCAAGGCGCAACCGTGCAGGCGTACATGTTCACCTGAATATTGAACGTGCCGCTGGTTGAAGGAATGACCCCCACATTCGGTTGGCTACTGGTAGAGGTGTCCTCGATGATGAGGCTGCCGTTACCGTCGAACAGCCGAATGTCGAGGTCAGAGCAGTCTCGGTCGCACACGCCGACAATCTGGTATTCGTAGCCGGCGTTCATCGGCGTCGGCAGATCCCAGGTCTGGCCGGGTTGTAGGCCGCCGCTGAACGGCTGACCGACTTGCTGGAAGCCTTGTTGCGCAAGGTTTGCCTGCGCCTGCTGCAATTGCGCGACGATGATTTGCTGCGGGTTCTGATCGCCAACCGGCTGCTGCGGTTGTGTCGGCGCCTGAGCGGGCGGGACACTGTCGGCGGATTGCGGCTGTTGCTGCACCATCGCGCTGATGCCGGCGAGCACCGCGACCGCGCCGACAGCGCCGGCAACCCACGCCCAAACCGGGATGCTCTTTTTTTCGGAAGCTTGCGTCGCCGTTGACGTGCTCCAGGCCTGTTGTTGCGGCGCGCTTGATGTTTGCGGCTGTGGCGGGGGCGGTGGCGCGGGTGTCGGCTGAGGCGCAGGCGCGGGGCGCGGCTGGCTCTGCGTCGCGTTGGTCACCGCAGTTACGAACCGCCGCCAACTCGGGTGATCGGCTTCGCCGTTCCAGTTCGTCAGGTTCGCGGCTTGCACTTCACCGAAACCGAAGGGCGGCTGCGACGCGTCGATCATCACTGGGATGAGCACGCCCTTATCGCGGCCCATGCGCGCTTCTTCACGCACCCATTGCGACTTAGTCGAATGCTCGCTCCACAGCACGATCAGTGCTTTGCACTGCGTGAGCTTCTGCTCGATGTAGTCGGCCCACGTCGTGCCTGGCGGGATCTCGTTATCCCAGAAGACGTCGAGGCCTGCGGCTTCGAGGCCCTTGGCAACCTGATCGGCGCGCGCGGTGTCCTCGCGTGCGTAAGACAGAAATACGTCGGCCATGTCCCCTCCTCGCGAGCGTGCTTTCTAGCAGGCGCCCGCGACCTTTCAAATGCAGTGCTTAGAGGCCCTTTGGATTGGGACCATATTGGTTCGGCCCCGGCTTGGACGGCAGCAACGTGACAACG
>JBBRVM010000696.1:0-1676 GCA_038246865.1 Burkholderiales bacterium | reverse complement strand
CGAGCCGCCCGATATCGGCAGAAATTTCAAAGGCTTCTGCCATCGGCGCAGCATTGGCGACCGATTCAGCCTCAATCGCTTCGATGGCTTCATCATCCGCCGAAACCTCACGCCCGCTCGTCCGCACGACTGAAAGCGCCTGATTGCGAACCAACGTATGAATCCAGCCGCGACCCGAGCCGCGTGTGGCATCGAAACTTGCAGCTTTGGTCCAAACGTTCATGAAGGCGTCGTGCAGCACGTCCTCCGCCAGCGCGCGATCGCGCACGATGCGCAATGCGACGCCGAGCAGACGGCGGCTTTCGTGTTGAGAGGTACTATGAAGGGCCTATTTGTCGCCACCGGCGCAGGCAGCTAACGCTGCGTCGCAATCAAACAATGCGGCGTCGGCGCGGGAGGATTCGGGTGATGCAGGGGAGGCAGGCAAAGCGAGCGGGTCCGGTCTATACATTGTGTTGGCTGGCGAACGCGAACAACTGGAGGAGGAATGCCGTCCCCGTCCGCCGCTGCTACAAAATGATAACTGAGCCCCGTACGACCGTGCTTGCCTTGTCTTCTGCGCCTTGATCAAGCTGAACTGGCGTGATCAAGTCACCCCTCGACGAGTGATAGGTTTGCGATCCAGAAGATTGGCCGTGCGGCCAGCCGATCAGGATGCCTTGTAAAAAATGTAGTCAGCCTGGTACTTGACGATTTCTTTCTTGCCTTTGCCGCCAGCATCGCAGGCCATCGTGGGGGCGACGCCGCCTTTAGTCGCGACGCGCTGGATGTAGGTGACACCCGTCATCGCACCTGCGCCCATCGCCGGGTTGGCCTTCACGAGTTGCGACGGAATGTTGCCAGCCCCTGCGGGAGCGACGGCGACCTGGGTGGCGGTCACTTTCGAGCCATCCATGTTTTCCCATGTCGCGGGCGGGCCGAAGTATTTGCCGATTTTCTTGCCGCTGCGGTCATTCAACGCGGCGTCCGGGCCAACGAACCCCCATTCGTATTGACCGGCCATGTCTTTCTTGTCGCGGCATTCGTAGGTGATCTCGCCGACGCCGACGGTTTCCATCGCCACCTTGTTGCCATCCGGTACTTTCACCGCATCGGGAAGGGCGGCCTGATCGTACATCGGGGCCATCATCGGCGCAGAGGCGCAAGCGGCTAGGATTGAGGAGAGTGCGGCTGCGGCGAGTGCCATCGAAAGGGTCTTACGTTGCATGAAATACTCCTGAGTGCGTGGTTGGGTCGTAGCGAAAGTTGAAAGTGGGGCTCGCTATGGTCGAACCGATGGTTCAAACACAGCGCCGCTAACTTCACTACGATTCAGGAAGGAAACTGGATGCAGTTTTTGTGAAATATTTTGCAAAAGCTGCAAAATGAGATCGTGGCTTTTCGATGAAACGACCGCTGCTTCGGGGATAAAGCAACAAAACGCCAATAGTCAACAAAGGCAAGTTATCGCACCGAGCCCCAATGCAGAAGGGCTTGCAGCCTAAAGCTGATAGTCAAATGTCCAGCGCCTTCCATCCCGCAATCCCCAGCTTCTCCAGCGTCCCAATGTTCGTCTCGGCAATCGCCAATTCGTCTGGAAACGCCGCCACCGCTCGTTCTACGCTGTCTTCGCGCAGCAAATGCAGGGTGGGGTACGGCGCCCGATTGGTGTAGTTGGTGACGTCGTCGGGTTCGGT
>JBBRVM010000695.1:0-1680 GCA_038246865.1 Burkholderiales bacterium | reverse complement strand
CGCGACGTTTTCGAAGTCGCAAAACAGCGCCATTTTCAGGACGTCACCAACCGGCGTTGAGCTCATGCGATAGCCTTCAAATGTTTAATTCACGTTATCGTAGCGGAGCGTGACTGGGCTATGGTGCATCACGTAAACCAAGGGGACCTGCAATTGCCTCCGGTGCCGCCAACACGCTTGCAGCAAGCTGCGGACTGGCGAACTCGCTCCAAACAGATCTGCGATTTGCGAGCGCTTCGAGATACGCAGCGCGTCGCATCGCACGTTGGCTAGTGGCACATTTTTCTCGATGTTTTGCTGGTGTATTTGTAGCCATCTGTGCAGCAGCGCACAGACACTATCAATCGGTGTTGCTAAAACCCAAACGACAGCTTCACAGCGACCGAAATCGTGCCCGTTGACAAACAATTAATCGCCGCAACATAGCGGACGAACTAAAGAACATTTTCCTGCTTGACCGTTCTAACTCTCCAACATGCGCACATTGATCACACACCCCTTCCAGCCCACACATTCCAATAAAACTTCGAAACGTTCTTTCCGACGCTCCCGGGCGCTGTTTGCAGCGGTTGGCATCGCCTTTCTTTTTCCGGTAACTGCTATGGCCACAGAAGAACCCAAATTTGACATCCTCACCAAAGACGGCGACTTTGAACTGCGGCAATACGCGCCGATGGTCGTCGCCGAAACGCTCGTGTCCGGCAGTCAGGACGACGCCTCAAGCCAAGGTTTCCGCATCATTGCTGGCTACATTTTTGGTGATAACAAGCGTGCCGGCGCAGGGGCCGAGAAGATCGCGATGACGGCGCCAGTCCTGCTCGAAAAGCAGAGCGCTGCGCAAAAGATCGACATGACGGCCCCGGTCACAATGGACAAAGTCGGTGACCGCTGGCGCGTTCACTTCGTGATGCCGTCGCAGTACAAAATCGCTGACTTGCCGAAGCCCAACAATTCTGCTGTGACGCTGCGCGAGATCCCGGCTTCAAAATACGCAGCGATTCGCTTTTCGGGCTTTGCTGGCGAGGAAAAAGTGGCCGCGAAGACCAAAGAACTCACCGACTGGGTGATTGCCCGCGGGTACGCTGCCATCAATGCACCGCAGCTCGCGCGCTACGATCCGCCGTGGACGCTGCCCTTTATGCGGCGCAACGAGGTTCTGGTGGAAGTCAGGTAACGACGCCGTCGCTTACCGTCGCCGTTGCATTCGCTCGGGCTGGCGGGGTAGCAAGAGAAATGACGGCGGCTTGTCTGCGCAAATTCTCAGTCGTCGGCCCCTTGCCGTCAGGTTGCCAGCCGGGCGGGGCGAACAAATATCCGAGCACTTCTCGCGCCGATTTCGCCTTGCGCAAATCGTCAAAAATATTGATCCATTGCTGAAATACGATCCGCAGCGGATTGTGTGACGTGATGGGCTGCACCCAGCCATAGCGAATTTTGATGTCGTCGCGCTCGGGAATGTAGGTGCCAAACATCCGGTCAAAAATCACCAGCACACCGCCGTAGTTGGCGTCGAGATATTCGAGATTGGCCGCGTGATGCACGCGGTGCGCGGACGGCGTGTTGAGGATGCCTTCAAGAAATCCGAGCTTAGCATGGCATCTTGCGGAACGGACCACACCGTATCCGTCGTTTTGATCAACGTAATGATGTCCGGACCGTTCGCGCCTAATGCGCCCATAT
>JBBRVM010000694.1:0-1690 GCA_038246865.1 Burkholderiales bacterium | reverse complement strand
CTCATCCTAAAATTGGCTCTAGTGCCAACGCTAATCACGCTCGTTACGCTCGCCGGACGCCGTTGGGGGCCAGCGGTTGCGGGCTGGCTTTCGGCGTTCCCAGTTGTCGCAGGCCCGATATTGCTTTCATCTCGATAGAGCACGGCGCTGCGTTTACCGCAAGCGCAGCTGTTGGAACGCTTTCTGCCGTGCTGGCGAACCTCGCGTTCGGTATCAGTTACGCATGGGCAACCACCAAGCATTCGTGGCCGGTGAGCCTGACCCATCTTTAACACCTTTTCCCTATTTCGCCAAATTTATAACGCTAAGTCATTGATTATTAACCAATTTGTTTTCTAGATATTTTGTTGTGCCATAATAATTATGCGATTTCGATTTTTCCCTTGACGTTCCTGTAATATCGCGGGCATGTTTATCCGTCAGACACGAACCGCGAACACGAGCACCGGCGAGGCCTACTTCACCTTTCGGCTGGTGCGTGGCGAGCGCGTCGGTGGTCGGGTACGGCAGATCACCCTCCTCAATCTTGGTCGGCATTTTCCCATCAAGCAAAGCGACTGGCCGACGCTGTGCGCACGCATTGAGCAACTGTTGCATCCGCAGCAGGCGCAATTGATTGCGACGCCGTGCGCCGATGCCCTAGAACGCGCCGCCCAACGCTATGTCGGGCAACTGATTGCGCGCGCCGATCCGCTGCCCGCTGATGACGCAAGCGATCCCTCGTCACGCGCATCGGCATCATCCGCGCGCGCATCCACAGGCGCAGGCCAGGCGACTCCTGCGGTGGCGAACCCGGCGGTGTACGTTCCAGACATTCAGGAAGTCGATATCGATACCCTGCAATTCACGCAACCGCGCACCGTCGGGGTCGAGCATGTCGCCCTGCATGCAATCGCTCAACTTGGCTTGATCGAGAAGCTGACCGGCTTGGGCGTCAATGGCGTGCAGTGCGCCGCGATACTGGGCAACCTGATCGGTCGCATGGCGCATCCTGCTTCGGAGCTGGCCACCCATGCATGGCTGCAAACTCACAGTGCGCTGGGCGAGTTGCTCGATGTTGATTTTGCCGGCATGTCCCATATGGCCCCTTGTCCCATATAGCGTTGTATCGCGCCTCTGACCTGCTGATGCGCCATCAAGAGGCGATCGAAGCCCACGTGTTCAGTGCGGTTCGAAGCCTGTTCAATCTGGAAGAAAGCGTGACTCTGTATGACCTGACCAACACTTATTTTGAAGGCGAAGCGGCTGTCAATCCGAAAGCGCAGCGCGGCCGTTCCAAGGAAAAGCGCAGCGATTGCCCGTTGCTCACGCTCGGGCTGGTGCTCGACGGTAGCGGCTTCGTGCGCCGATCGCGCACCTTTGCTGGCAATGCCGCAGAAGGTGCCACGCTGGCAGAGATGCTCACTGGGCTGAATGCGCCCAAGGGCGCGCTGGTGGTCATGGATGCGGGGATCGCGACGGCGGCGAATCTGGCGTGGCTCGTGGAGCACGGCTATCGTTATCTGGTGGTGCGGCGCGCGGGCGCACGGCAATTTGATCCGGCGCAGGCCATCGCTATCCAGACCGCAGGTGGCGAGACGGTGCACGTACAGAAGGAGCTTAGCGCAGATGGCCAGGAGGTGCGGTTGTATTGCCATTCCATCGGGCGCGAGACGAAAGAGACAGCGATGGCGAAACGCTTCTGCTCAGG
>JBBRVM010000693.1:0-1694 GCA_038246865.1 Burkholderiales bacterium | reverse complement strand
GCGAGCCCGTCCATCATTTGCGCGGTAGTGAGCCACTGATATTTTTCGACGGCAGCCTGCGTCACGTAAGGCAACACAGCGTACGCACCGCCGAACGTGACGAGCGCAGAGGAAGTGAAAAACTCAGCCATGTCGGTGAGCGTTTTGTTACCCATTTGCATGAGCAGCGCATAAACGAGCGAACCGAGCGCGATGAAGATCGCGACCAGTACCAGCGAATACCGCCATGAAAAATGCGCGTGGGCTGGAGTCGGCGTATTGTCATCAATCACCGCAGCCGCGTGCAATTTCGCGTTGCCGCCTCCGTAATCACCGCTAATCCACTTGGGGCGTAATTCACCCGTGATCCAGCCGACAATCGCCGCGCCCGCGACGACCCACGGAAAGCCCATTTTCAGGAACGTGACAGCTACAAACGAGGCGATAGCCAGCACCCACCACACCGCGTGATTGAGCGATTTGCTGGCGATGCGATACACGGCGAACAGCACCAGCGCGACTACCGCCGGTTTGATGCCCCAGAGCACTGCTTGCAGAATCGTGGTGTTGCCAAACGTGAGATAGCCCCACGCCAGCGCCATCATGATGATCGCTCCGGGCAACACGAACAGCCCGCCCGCGATGAAGCCGCCCCAGCTGCGGTGCATGAGCCAACCAATGTAGGTGGCGAGCTGTTGCGCCTCCGGACCGGGCAGCAGCATGCAGTAGTTGAGCGCATGCAGAAAGCGCTTTTCACTGATCCAGCGACGACGCTCAACGAGCTCCTGTCGCATGATGGCAATCTGGCCCGCCGGGCCTCCAAACGATATGAGCCCAAGCTTGAACCAGAAGCGCAGCGCTTCTCCATGCGTCGGCATTCTGGGCGCAGAAAGTGGTTTGTCGCTCATGTCGGCTTCCAATTGTGTTTTTCGTCCGTCGCGTCGCATACCCAGCGATAAAGCGCGTCATAAACGGGCATCATCGCGTCAAGCATCGCTTGATCATCACTAATATTTTTTGAGAATCCGAGCGACATGGCGAGGAGGCCCGCGCTCTCTGGTGCGAGATTCAATGCGTTTGTGTCAGCACCGCGCACGATCGTGGCGAGGCGATCCAGCGCGGGGCTCTTCAGCTCAAACGCTCGCAGGAAATTATCGAACGAGCACAGTTCACCATCATGCTCAATCGGCGCGCCGGGAATGTCGTACGCCACGGCGTTGCTGGCGTTAGCGAAGGCGAATACTTCGTTCGTTGGGACATAGAAAAAAAGAGCGCGTGGATCGATGAAACGGCGCACCAGCCACGGACAGGCGATGCGATCAATCTTCGGGCGTGCTCGCGTGACCCAGCGGCTGACCGATTCGCCCGTCACGCCAAGATCGGGGCGCTTCCTGACGCTCATCGCGCCCGCCTCCATCCATTGCCGTAAGCCGCCTTCTAGGTAGCTGGCGTCGAGAGATTTTTCGCGCAGTTTTTCGGCACCGGCGATCCCGACGTGTAGCCCCTTCACACAATAGGCAACGGCGGTAGTCGCCTCTGCCAATTCTGCTGGCGACGCATCGCCTGCGTCGTAATTCCAGCGGATCGCGCCGGGAATAAAGTGGTCACTCGCGGCGAAGTCTTCAGCCTTTCGCACGTCGACAAATAGCGGTGCCTCAGGCGTGCCAATCAAGCGCGCGGCGGCGGGAGACGTAGAGGGAGCGGGGGTAGCCGTG
>JBBRVM010000692.1:0-1697 GCA_038246865.1 Burkholderiales bacterium | reverse complement strand
TGGAAAATCGAGAACGAAACTTTCAACACGTTGAAAAACCAGGGCTATCACATGGAACACAACTACGGTCATGGTGAGCAACACCTGTCCGTGGTTTTAATGCTGATGATGATGCTGGCCTTCCTCGTGGACCAGACGCAACAACTCTGCTGCCCGGTCTTTCAAGCGGCGCTGGAGAAACTGAAGTCCAAGCGGCACCTCTGGGATAAGATTCGCGCGTACTTTCTTGCGTTCCTGTTCGACTCGATGACGGAGTTGCTGACGGCTCTGATTCTGGGCATCACGCCGCAGCGACCGACATTGCGGAACAGTTCATAACTCGCCACGCCGCCGCCATAACCGCCAGACTTAGTGAAGCGCCGGTTGAGCGTCCAGCACGCGGTGCGCGCAGTGCCATGAAACAGGCTCTCCAAGATGCCGCCGCCAACACCAAACGTCGCCCCATCGGCCTTTCGTGCCACCAAAATCCACTACTCAACACTATACCATCGCCGTCCACCAGCAACTTAAGTCATAATAGGCGAACTACGCCGACCACCGATTCGATGACCGGGAATTGCTGGCTCCTGGGTTAACTACGGTCTGGGGAGCGAGAACCAGAATCTGCCAAGCTTCGTCGTCCTTGCTCCAGCTCCACCGTTCCAAGGCGCACCGCTGTGGAGTTCCAGCTTCCTGCCCGCGATGCATCAAGGAACCTGGGTCCGAGATGCTGCCAATCCAGTCGCTGATCTCACGACGGTGGGTGACGTGGCGAGGCAACGAACAAAGCTCGATTTCCTGCGGCAACTCAACGACCGCCACAAGCAGGACCGGTTGAATCAGTCCGCTCTGGAAGGCCGCATCGAATCGTTCGAACTCGCGTTCCGAATGCAGGCTGCCGCACCGGAGGCGTTCGATTTGTCAAGCGAGAGCGCGGCCATGCAGTCGATGTATGGACTGGATCAAAAGCCAACGGAAGTTTTTGGTCGCCAGTGCTTACTTGCACGGCGGCTTGTGGAACGCGGCGTCCGCTTCGTCCAACTCTACGACACAGGAACGGGTGGTTGGGATCATCACGGCGACATCCGCAATTCACTCCCCGCTCGATGCTTGGGAATCGACCAACCCATCGCCGCACTGTTAAGCGATCTCAAAGCTCGCGGCCTGCTCGAAGACACGCTCGTTGTCTGGGGTGGCGAATTCGGACGGACACCAACTGCCGAAGGAGCCGATGGCCGTGAACATCATCCCTTTGGCTTCACGATGTGGATGGCTGGGGGTGGCATCAAAGGAGGCCTGATTCATGGCGCCACCGACGACTTCGGCTGGCACGCGATCCAGGACAAGGTCCACGTCCACGACCTTCACGCGACGATTCTGCACTTAATGGGACTCGATCACGAACGCCTGACGTATCGCTATGGCGGACGGGATTATCGACTCACCGACGTGCATGGCCGAGTCGTGAAGGAGATTTTGACGTGATAGCGATTAGAGACCAGTATTTGATGACGACACAGCGTTACTCCCGGAATCTTTGCTCCCGGAATTGGAGCCGAACGATCGTCGTCGCGGTCGTGACTGGCCTGGTGTGCTGCGAGGGTGCTGTGACATCGCCAGTGCTGGCCGACGACAGTGCGGCGATCGAGCACTTTGAGAAACAAGTGCGGCCGTTGTTGATCGCCCATTGCGTGAAGTGCCACGGAGCAGAGAAGTCC
>JBBRVM010000691.1:0-1703 GCA_038246865.1 Burkholderiales bacterium | reverse complement strand
TACTTACTAGCTATTGAAGATGGTGAAATGCAAAAATTAATCTCTCCGGTATACGCTCATGGGTTTTTAAGACAATACGCGATTTTTCTTGGCATTGACGGAGAAAAAATTATCCGCGAAAATCCTGAAGTTTTCTTGGAAATTCAGGCAGCGCTCGAAGCCAAGATGGAAAAGCAACAGGCTGAAAAGTTTAAGGCTGCGTTGGCTGAAAACGCTAAAGACATCTATCGGCGGGTCGAGGCCCCGGTCGCTGGCAACGTGAACGGCGATATCACCGTGACCGAGTTCTTCGATTACAATTGCGGCTATTGCAAAAAGAGCCTGACCGACATTCAGGCGTTGATCGCTTCCGACAACAAGGTCCGGGTTGTGTTGAAAGAATTGCCGATCCTGTCGCAAGACAGCATGGATGCTGCCAAGATTGCGCTCGCCGCCAAGCAGCAGGGCAAATATTGGGAAGTTCATTCAGCTTTGCTTGAGCAAAAGGGCCGGGCCACCGGCGAAAGCGCCTTGGCGGTCGCGACCAAGCTCGGGCTCGATACGGCTAAGTTGAAAGTCGACGCCGAGGGCGAGGCCGTCAAGGCCGAAATCGACGCGGTGCGTAAACTTGCCCAGAAGATGGGGATCGAAGGCACACCGCACTTCTTGGTCGGCGACCGCTCTATCGCGGGCGTGCCGCCTGATCTCAAGAACAAACTGGCGGCCAGCATCGCCGATTTGCGAAAAGCTGGCTGCACCTACTGCTGATCACCAGCCTGGTTGGCGGTTTGAGGCCGGGCCGTCGGCGGCGCAACGTATGGACGGGAATATGGAACAGCCGGCGCCCGTGTTTGAGCTGCCGGCTGTCATTGTGTCGGGTTCTGCTCAGGCGCTACGAACAATCCCTACATTCATCGGCTGAAACAGAACCCAGCTGGTTCGCGTCAGAGCCTACTTGGAGGCCCTTGAGGCTTGATCATAAACAGCAATTTCGATAGCCACGGCATTGACGTCGTGCGACGGCGGCGCACGGGCGGCCGCTGTTGCTTCCTTTTGCCCAACAACGCAACGCCCCCGAGATGATTGTTCATCGTCATAGGCCACTCCATGGGTCATGGAATGCCAGTCGCGATCGGCCGTAGCCGTGTTTGATCGGCCATCGCACGCGGAGTCGCGGGCTTCTGGTCGAGTGAACACGGTTTGGCTTTGCGAGACTGGCGGGAGAAGACCGGATCGAAGTCGCCACCCGGATTGGACGGGACGGATGATCGAAGCAGCCCGGTCCAGGTCTGCTGCGGTCCGTTGGTCCAGCGGAGAACGTCTCCGCGAGTGGTTGAGAGAGGACAAGCGTTGCCCTTCCGCTCTAAACGCGCGCACTGGCAACGCTTAAGCCGCCGAGGATCGCTCCCTATTTAGCAAGGTATGCGATTCGCATGACCGATCTGTGTATGGCCAAACCGAAACAGTGGCGCTTATACGCCACAGTCTTTTTTTGCAGTTTTCGCAGCGTTATTGCCCATAGCCTATGTCTGACCTGATCGGCAGTTCGGCCGCGGTGATCCGACGTCATTTCTGGCTCGGACTTGGCACCCACGTTGGCTGATCCAACGCAGGTGCTATCGCATCATGACACGGCACATCGCCATTGACTGTCCGGGGCTACTTCGCGCGAATGTTGAGGGCGGTGCGGCGGTTTTTAGCTCGGCCCTCAGGCGTGGTGTTAT
>JBBRVM010000690.1:0-1713 GCA_038246865.1 Burkholderiales bacterium | reverse complement strand
GCAAAGTAAAATTCCGCATGCAGCACCAAACGCGAATAGTCATCGATGAAGGCGAGCAAGTAGGTCCGGCGAAATTTTTTCGGGCGCGCTGGATCCGGCAGGTAGGGGCCGTACTTCAGGTCGGCTTGCCATAAACAGTTGCGATGCTCCTTCCGGAAGCGTCGACAGCCGCGCGGCAGCGAGGGGTGTTTCGGGAGGTGCATCAGCCCCAGGGCGCGCAGGTGCTGCGAGAGCGTTGAGCGTTTGATCTCCCCGGGCCGCACCAAACCTTCACTGGTGAGCACGTCGATAATTTGCCGGACGCTCCGCTGGGGCACTTCCCGTTTGAGCGCCGCCGCCGCTTCCACCACCGCTAACTTGAGCACGTGGGGCACGCCCAGATCGCGGCGCGCTTTCGGATAGAGTCCATCGAACCCATGGGTCTGATACGCCTTCAGCCACCGATGCAAGGTGCGTTCCGAGAGCGAACCGACGTGGGAAGACGCCAGGTGGCGATACAGCACCTCGGCCAGGCGCGCGCGGAGTTCCGCTGCGGTGAGCAGCGGATCCAACAAGGGGGCAATGACCTGAAAGCGGGTCAACGCCACCTCGCGAAGATGGTCATGTTGTATCATACGACAGGATCTCCTCTACAGTGAACTCACCGAGTCAATGGCTCGGCGGCTAAAGTGAGCATACGCCGGTCGAACTTTCGCTCCCAGGACATATTATGTGGGATTTAGCGCTAAAGACAATACTAGGCGTATGTTGTTAGCGATGGCGGTTACAACCAGAGGCGCGTCACCGCATCACAGAGGATGTGATTGGCCCAGGCAAAACTTCGCTCGCCGGCACGCGAGAGGGGCAGTGCTCCGGCCCCGAGCCAATCAACACAGAGGGAGGCCAACGTCAGTAATGGTCGTTCATCACCATCAGCACGATAAATCCCGCGTTTGGCGAGTGCGCCACGCAGCGCGCCGAGCACGTCAGAGATCTTGCGGCGAAACGACGCAATCCATCGTTTGCTGGTCTCCACCGCTTGGCCGAAACCAGCGCCAGCCGCTTCAACCGGAACGCCGGCGGCCTGTTCCGTCACCACCGCTTCACGCGCCTCCACCGGATACCGCCCGTACGGTGGCAAAAAGCTGGGCAAGATCACATGCGTGATCGCGCAAATGAGACAGCGAACACGGAGCAGGGTAATGACGATTACACGATCCATCGCACGCACCTGGCGCGCGTACGCCCCATGTCGATGACAAAAGTTATCGCAGATCGGACACACATGACGAGTAGAGAGCAATCGTTGCTCATGGGCATCATACTCATGTACAGACGCGCCAAGATCAACTATAATCATAATTCGAGACCATAAGCGGCAAGGGTGAGAAGGGGACCAACCATCACGACCCTTGCCGCTTCCTTTTATTAAGATAGCCCTATCATAGCTTAGTTACTAAAAAACAGACGAACGGGACGACTGATGGGATGTGGGCACAGAGGATTGCGAACAGCAGCAGTACTCAATAGGAGTAATAAGCAGAGGACGGGGAGAAGAAGCCGGACAAGGAACGTTGGCAATAAAGGGTCAAATTAAGGCAGCAGAAACAATTGTCACTGCTATCCAGCAGACACACTGATCGCGCGATCAGCCATGTCCGGCGTGCGATTGCGAAAGATATTAGGGCAGATCCGCGACACTTTGATGCCGCCGTTGGCATGTTCAACGTAAAT
>JBBRVM010000689.1:0-1730 GCA_038246865.1 Burkholderiales bacterium | reverse complement strand
TCTGCGACGTCAGCCCTTCCAGCCCGACCGGCCCTCGCGCATGCAGCTAGTCCGTGGAAATGCCGATATCGGCACCGAGACCGTACTCAAATCCATCGGCGAATTGGGTACTCGCATTGACCATGACGCTCGCCGAATCCACTTCACGCAGGAAGCGTTGGGCGTGGCTCCAGTGCTCGCTGACGATGCTGTCAGTGTGATGTGAGCCGTGCTGCTCGATGTGCTCGATGGCCTCATCCAGATTGGCCACGATCTTGATGGAGACGATGGCCGCCAGATATTCAGTCGACCAGTCCTCTTCCGTCGCGGGCAACACGTCAAATGCCGCAAGCACGGCGCGGGTGCGTTCGCAGCCGCGCATCTCCACACCCTTGTCCGCGAAGATTTTGGCGATGCGCGGCAGCACGTCGTGCATGCGCGCTTCGTGAACCAGCAGCGACTCCATTGCGCCGCAGACGCCGTAGCGTCGGGTCTTCGCGTTGTCGCAAATGCGCACGGCTTTTTCCATGTCAGCGAATTCGTCGATATAGACGTGGCAATTGCCGTCGAGATGCTTGATGACTGGTACTTTTGACTCGGCAGCGATGCGCGCGATTAGGCTCTTGCCGCCGCGTGGAATGATGACATCAATGTATTCGGGGAGCGTGATCATCTGGCCTACGGCAGCGCGGTCGGTCGTCTCGATAACCTGAACGATGGACTCCGGCAGTTTTGCCGCCTTGAGACCTGCCGCAATGCACCCAGCGATCGCCTGATTCGAGCGCGCGGCTTCCGAGCCGCCGCGCAAAATGACCGCGTTACCGCTCTTCAGGCACAGGCCTGCGGCGTCCGCTGTCACGTTCGGACGCGATTCGTAAATGATGCCGATGACGCCGAGCGGCACCCGCATCTTGCCGACTTGAATGCCGGACGGGCGGGTGCGCAGGTTGCTGACTTCGCCGACCGGGTCGGGCAATTGCGCCACCTGACGCAGGCCTTCAGCCATCGCGGCGACGGATTTCGAGGTGAGTGTGAGCCGGTCAATTAGCGGCGCGGCGAGATCGGCCTTTTTGGCGTCACGCACGTCTTCCGCGTTTTCGTCGAGAATGTGCGCTTCGCGTTTGAGGATCGTGTCGGCGATGGCCAGCAGCGCTTCGTTTTTGCTGGCGGTCGAGGCGCGGGCAATGACGCGGGAGGCGGAGCGCGCCGAGCGCCCGACCAGATGCATGTATTCGGCGACGTCAAAGAACTTGTTCATCGCCCCATTTTACCGGGGCATCACGCTGGCATCCAGCAACATCAGCTTTTTCTTGTAATGACGGCTTGTAAGGGGCTGCGCGCAAAAAATGCCAAAAGTCAGTTTTAGCAAAAATTGCGGATCAGCCCAGACGCAGAGGCGCTTTCCGCAAAAAGCTACTGCTTAATCGTGCGCTCCGCTTTCGGTGGCAAATAAGCCGCATTGAAGATGTCATCGGCTTTCGGTTTGTTGGTGAATTTAAAGCCTTCGCCGATTTGATCGATTGATCGGGTCAAGCGCTTAGCGTCCACGCCGCCGAAACCGTTGGCGAGCACTTCAGGCGTGAACACGTTCTGGTCGAGGGCCATTTTCAGGCGAACAAACTCCTGCCCGTCGTTCAGAATATTGTTGCGCTTCATGAGTGACGCGATTGCGCCCTTTTGGTCCCCCATCGTGTCCATAAAGCCGCGAATGGTCGCGCGCACAAAGCCCTGCACAATCTTCGGATTTTTTG
>JBBRVM010000688.1:0-1730 GCA_038246865.1 Burkholderiales bacterium | reverse complement strand
GCTGATGACGAAGGACAAAGAGGCTCTGCGTCGCAGCATCGAACCACTTTTGTTGCTACCCGTTGAGCGCGTCGTTCTGGCTCACGACCAGATCGTTCAAGAACAACCAGCGGTAAAGCTCAGGAAAGCATTCGAGTGGTTGCGTTGAAGCCTAACCCCTCGCTCAGACGGAGCGCCAACGTTAGGCCGCACAAGCATTACAGCATGCGCAGAACCGATTTGGCCGAGTCCAATGTCCGCGCATCGCGTCTCGCGGTGCTCATACACGGTGTCCATTTGTTTTTTGCTTTCCAACCGAGCGCTACGCAGTCTTCACAAATAGCGTTACCAGCGGTTGATCGCCCACTTGGCAGCTCCGATGACCGTGCACAGAGTCGTTGAAGGTCGCGCCCGTCGGGAGCGTATCTGCCGAAAGGAAATGCTCGCCGGGTTTAAACCTTCGCGCCGTTCCGTCCTGAAGACCGATTTCCATCTCGCCTGAGAGAATAAATACCCATTGTGGGTTGGGGGAGCAGTGAAACGGGAATTTGAAGCCAACAGGGCTGTGCCTAAACTGAATCGCTGGCACACTGATCAGCTCAGTTAACTGCGCCAGCGGCGAACCTTGCGTCATCGGCACGACCCGTTCGCGAAAACGCGCGAGCCCATCGAGATCGGTATAGAGTTCTGTGATCGTGAAGGTGGGCGTTGTCATAGGACGTCTCAGTATGGGTTTGCGTGGTGTTCAGCTACGCTGCGGAGCGCAAATGAGGCCGCTCTTTGGCCAAAGCTTGAGCCTCTGCTTCGCGTCCTTGTCTGCGATACGCATACATTAAAGTCAGGCTGACTAGATCAAGCTGCGCTTTGCTTCCGCCCAGGCGAACAAGCTCGGCGTGCCCTTCCAGCAAATGCGCAACAGCGGCGCTCCAGTCTTCGTGTGCGTACGCCGTCAGCCCCGCGCCCACAGCTGATGCGGTAGCACATGCCGGCCGATCTTTTGCGAGGTCAAACAACTGCTGCCGCAGCTTTGAGGCCGCAGCGGTACTTCCCGAACGTGCATGAACGATCAAACTATGAAAGTCGCCGTAGGGAATCCCCGCGTTAGGAAATCTACGGCTGGCAAATTCGGACAGTAGGCGCCAATCGTCGTCTTGCCTGGGCTCGCCTTTGAGTTCGGCGCGCCACAAAAAGGCGGTCGCGTCAGTCAAAATATTTAGCGGTGAGGTAGGGGCTTGTTCGGGGTGATGTAGCGGCAGTGCGACATCCGCTTGATAGCGTGCCCACGCCGCCGCTGGGTTGCCGAGGGCGAGATCGAGTAGCGCCAAGTGCCAGGCAAGGTGGCCTCGCAACAGTACTTTGTCGGTGTAAGTACCCAACCAGCGATCAAGAAACTGCGCACACTGCGGATGCTGCTCCAGTTCATAGTAAACATGCGTCCGGACGTGCACGGCGTTCGCGTTTCGCGGCTCTCGCTCGAGCGAGCGCTGCACCCGCGTCTCCGCCTCCAGAAGGCGGCCTGCATCAACCTCTGCGTAGGCGTGTATCGATTCGAACCACCAGTCGTCACCGTAGTGCGGCGCAAGGCCCTCTAGCAATGTCAGTAGTTCTTCAACACGATCAAGCCGACCAGAAAATCCTATAAAGCCAAACGCTGACACCGCGGGCTGCAAAACTAATGCGTCGCGAGGAAACTCTTCGAGATGTTCTCGAATTGCCCTTAGAGCCTCATTCGCACGGCCTTCCACAGCGAG
>JBBRVM010000687.1:0-1734 GCA_038246865.1 Burkholderiales bacterium | reverse complement strand
CGCAAGAAGCGCTGGGGCGAAACAGAAGAAGATTTCGTCTATTCAGCCCAACGGCTGGACCGTTCGGTCGTCAACGTCAGTCAGATCCGTCAGGTCATCTCGGCCATGAAAACCGCCGTGGAAACGCAGATCTTCCCGGCTCGCAAGGAAACGCCAAAGACGCTGATCTTTGCGAAAAGCGACAGCCACGCAGACGACATCATCAACGTTGTGCGCGAGGTCTACGGGCAGGGCAACGCGTTCTGCAAGAAGGTCACGTACCGCGCCGACGAAGACACCGACAGCATTCTCAGCAGCTTTCGCAACGACTACAACCCGCGCATTGCCGTGACTGTGGATATGATCGCCACCGGCACCGACGTGAAGCCGCTGGAGGTGTTGCTCTTCATGCGCGATGTGCGCAGCCGAGGCTACTACGAGCAGATGAAGGGGCGCGGCGTGCGAAGCCTGGATGGTGACAGCCTCAAGCGCGTGAGCAACAGTGCCGACGGCGCCAAGACACGCTTCGTGTTGATCGACGCGGTGGGCGTGGAGAAGTCGCTCAAGACCGAAAGCCGACCGCTGGAAAAGAAACCCGGCGTGGCGCTGAAAGACTTGCTGCTAGGCGTGGCGATGGGCAGCCGAGACGACGACACCGTGCTGTCACTCGCCAACCGACTGGTGCGCCTGGCCAAGCAACTCGACGACAAAGCGCACGCACGTATCGAGCGCGCCAGTGGTGGTATTCCGGTGGCGGAGCTGGGCAAGCGGCTGATTGGCGCACTCGACGCAGATGCCATCGTGCACGCCGCGCTGGCGACGGCCAATGACAAGGGTCTCGGCCGCACTGAAGAAACGCTGATGCCCGCCGAGATCGAGGCCGCGCGCGCCGAACGTGTGGCGGCGGCGTGTGCACCATTCGACAAGCCCGAGTTGCGCGATGAGATCGACAATGCGCGCCGCGAACGCGAGCAGATTATCGACCACATCAATCTCGATCAAGTCACCTTTGCGGGCTATTCCGAGCAGGCGGAGACGCAGGCCCGCGCCACGATTCAAAGCTTTACTGATTACATCGAGAAACACAAAGACGAAATCGCGGCGCTCAGTTTTTTCTACGACCAACCCTACAAGCGCCGCGCGCTCACGTTTGACATGATCGAGGCGCTGCATGAGCAGGTGAGCAGGCCTCCGCTGATGCTGACCACCGAGCGTCTGTGGAGCGCGTATGCCCGCGTGCATGCGAATCAGGTTGCGGGTGTGAGCAGCAAGCGCCAGCTCACGGATCTGGTATCACTGGTGCGTTTTGCGTTGGGGCTGGATGCGGAGTTGAAGCCTTTTGCGGACGAGGTGGATAGGAGGTTCCAAGCGTGGATTTTTCGGCACAATGCGCAGCGGGGCACCGCGTTTACGGCAGAACAAACTGAATGGTTGCGGCTGATGAAGGAACACATCGCCAGCAGCTGCAGCATTGGCCGTGACGATTTTGATTTCGCGGAGCTGGCGGACAAGGGTGGTTTGCAGAAGGCGTGGGCGGTGTTTGGCGAGGAGTTGGATGGGATGATGACGGAGATGAATGAGGAGTTGGTGGCGTGAGTGCATCCGTGAAACTGCGCACTGGATGGGAAGTCGCGGCTCTTTCCGCTGTCGCAGACGTTAACCAGCGTTTGTTCTGTCCGCTGCCAAGTGCTGTGGCGCAGCCGGTTCACTTCGTTCCTATGAGCGCCGTTTCTGAAGAGTTTGGTGGCATTGATG
>JBBRVM010000686.1:0-1740 GCA_038246865.1 Burkholderiales bacterium | reverse complement strand
TGCTTCTTGCAAAACCATCGAACGCACGCCTCCTTCGAATACTAGAGGCACACCTGAGCCTCAATCGCAGCATATCAGAAGATGGCACTGCTGAAGTCAACGGCTATCGGAATGGCAGTTCGGGGGTCGATTGCTGAATGGCAGGATTTTTCCAGAGGCGAGGCAAAGCTGCCACGCCGCTTTTGGGATCGCGCCGGGTCGCCGCTCATGACCGTTCGTGCGTGGAAAGGCGAATGTCAGCTATTGAGCGATATTCAAGGTATCCGGTTGTCGCAAAGCTGAGATCGGCATGCGGCGGCAAATAGGTAGAGTCGTGCGCAAATGGAAGTTCATGGCCCTGCTTTAAGGCGTCAAGCACAGCGGCAAAGTCGGTGCCTGCACGAAAGCCAAGAGCCTGCTCGGCGCGAGATGGGTCATAGATCCGTCCTATCGTCGTCGGCAAAGTCCAGCCTCTAGACGCATAAAGGGAAGAAGCGCCTGGGAAGCATCTCTCAACCACCGAAGCGGCATCCCGCTTCAGATTGACCACATCCTTCCGCGTAAAGGGCGTCGGCGCTGAGATAATGAAAATGTCGAAGCCAATCTGCGGCGCGCGTTCGAGCGCGAGAATATGTGCTCTTGCAACGTCTTCGACCGTTGTTCGTCGATACAGTAGCTCATTCGCCTTAAGGTTTTCGCCGCTCAGAACGCTCTGCGTATCGTCATCTTCCGGAAAAAAGCGCGAGGTGCGCAAGACGACACAGGGCAGGCCATGATTTAGGAACGCGTCGCGACACAATCCTTCGGCGGCAAGTTTTGTCACGCCATATATGTTGCGTGGCTCAAGAGGACCGCTTCGCTCGTCGAGCCAAACCGCAGCTGTCCCTTGTTCGTTACGGATGGCTTGCGAAATCATCAACGAAGTCGTCGAAGTGAAGACAAACCTGTCGACGCCGGACTCGATGGCCGACGTGAGGAGGTTCAATGTCCCGGTCAGATTAACGTCGATAAACGCCTGTGTCGTCTGCCGCACAATATCGGGCTTGTGCAGGGCCCCGGCGTGGATCACAGCCTCAATTTCAAATTCCGAAAAGATGCGCTTGACCAATTCGGAGTTGGCAACCGATCCGACGACCTGTGTGTGTTCACCTGCCGCAACATCGATACCGATTACCTGATGCCCAGCAGCTTGCAATGCCGGTGCAAGAAACCTGCCTAACCAGCCTGATGACCCTGTCAGTAAAACGCGCATGGCCTTCGCTACCCGAAGCATTTGATTAGCGCCATGCGGAATTGCGTCCGCTTTCAATGTGGATCGCGGTCAAATCGAACGGCGGAATTGGGGTCGATTGCTGCACTTCCGCTTTTAGAAAAAATTGGTGCGAAAGCTGCCGGTCCGGTTTCAAGGTTCCGCCAGAGCACGTCGCATGACTGCCAATGGGTGGTTTTCTGCCGTACCCTCAATCGTCGCCCCGGACTTGCCCTCCCCGGCCTGCGCCGGGGCGGGCAAGTCCGGGGTGACGGAAAGGGGGAATGGCCGCTTCGGGGTCGCTTCCCGAACGGCAGCTTTTTTCCTGCCATTGCCGCAAGCAGACATCCAACCGCCCGGCGCGCTCTAACCCGTCTTATTCACCGGAGGGTTTGTTTGGGGTTCGGGGATGCTCACCGGAACGACAGGGCTTGCGCACTCAGAATTCCCGAAGCCGCCAGTGCTGCTGGTGCATGGAACGGCTGATCCGGCAGTTGCGACGGCCAACGCGG
>JBBRVM010000685.1:0-1758 GCA_038246865.1 Burkholderiales bacterium | reverse complement strand
GATAAGAATGGCAATGGCAACGACAATTGCGGGTGTCATGGACATCGTGGCGGGGTCACGGTCAGTAAGAGGGTGCTTGGTCTGGGTTCAGATGAATGTTTCTGAACGCGCTCCGAGATTCCTGACCCTAAGTGAATCGCCAAGCTCCGCAAATCAGCGCGCTGGTTTGTTTGAAAACAGTGCACCGAGAAATTGACCGGCGCCGCCGTTGTTTCGAGCGCGCGACGTGGTTGCGTAGAGGCAACCCGGATAAGCTCAGTCATTCCGTGATAAGAAAAAGGCCCGCGCAGTGCGCGAGCCTTTTATATCCGCATCTTTGTTAGCGCCGAGACGCTAAACGCTCAGTAGGTGAACTTGCCGGTGAACACGAAGCGCTCGTCGCACTGGAAGACTGAACCCGTGCAGAAACCGTTGGTGTTGCTGATGTCGGTGTCATGATAACGGAAGTCAAAGCTGAACTTCTCAACTGCAAGCGTCAAACCGACGTTCCAGTAGAAATACTCATCCTTACCGTTCGCGGCGATGAAACCATCACCTACGTCACCGTACGAAGCGCCAACGAGGCCGCTGACGGTTGGCGCGAACTTCCAAATGCCCGGCAGTTCGTAACCAGCCGTCGCTTCAGCTGTGATGACTTGACCCTGCCTTGCCGTATATTCGGGCGAGTAGTAAACAACGCCGCCGAGCGTGAGTTTGGGCAGCATCGGAATGATGGCGCCGCTCGCGCCGCCCTTGATTTCAACGTAGTCGAACTCAGCCGCAGCATCTCTTGCGCTTGGGTAGATGTATCCGATTACGCCAAGGTCGAATGTGACGGGGCCAATGACCGGCTTGATGCCGCCGTAAACATCAACTTCGAGGCTGGCAACATTTCTCGATGTCCCGGGGACATCGCCGAAATCCAAACCAGATGCCCAGACGCCTGCATAGAACATCCCGTACGTCACGTCGGCGCCGCCGAATATTGCTGGATCCTCGGAGGTCTGCGACACCCCGCGGAAGACGTAGTCGGTTGTCGCACCGATGTTGAACGACCAGGCAAAGGCCGGTGGATCCTCAGCGAGCGCTGCCGTTGAGCCCGTGGCGACCACGGCCGCTGCAACTAGGCCTGAAAGCAATTTGTTCATGTCGTAATTCCCCGAAAGCCACCAGACAATCGCACGCCTCGTGCCGCGGTCCTTAACGCTACGAACACCCGAACGCCCTGTTGATTCAAGTGTGGATCCACATTCGTCACACGGTCGTCGTGGGCTGTAGCTATCGTGCCACGCTGTTGCGGGAATTGGTCAATCTATGGGCAGTCGTGCCCGGCTTCGGGGCCATCAAGCGAAGCGGCCGCAGCCATGCGGTTGTGCAATTGCTTAAGGATTAGGCGGAAAATCGGCAGCGCGACGCTGTCTGGCTGCCAGCCCATCGCCCCGCAAATACGGACCCGGTGAGCCGGGTCGAGTGGTTCGACGCCCTCCGCGGGCGAAATCCTTTACGATTCGTGACTGCGGACCAATCGACACCGCGAGCGATATGACCGGCGATCTGGCGCCAGGACGTCTGGAGAGCTGCGCTGCACAATCTCAGTGGGTAATCTGAACGTTTTTATGTGCTTAGATCGAGGGGAACACGTTTGCGAATGCTGCACGATGTGTTTGCCGTCAACGCGCGCGCTCATCTCATTTTGCGTAACGCCAGTATTCAAGCGTTTGAAAGGTCGCTTTTTTAAATTTGTTACTGCGGGTCTCCGGCGGCGGTTTCGCTTTACTG
>JBBRVM010000684.1:0-1774 GCA_038246865.1 Burkholderiales bacterium | reverse complement strand
GGGGATCTCGCCGCTCCTACAGCAAGGATGGAAATACGTTGTACGGATCAAAGCTGGCTTTGATTTTTTGGCTGACTTCGACGAGCGCGGGTTGCAGTGCTTCGACGCGCTCCGCTTGTGATGACGCTCCACGAAATACCGTCGCGTGACCGCCTTCAGCACGTGCCCATTCGCGAATGGCCAGTAGGGCGACCGGTTGTGTTCGCAGCCAGCGCTGCGCGCCACCCCAATCAATGGCTTGCCTCTCAGCACTGTTCGCAAGATCAGCCCACGGCGCGGTCGACTTGCAGCACACGCGAATCAATGGGCCGTCGCCTGCAAAGAACGCATGTGTCTGTTCACGCCAGTCGCGCCACCAGTCAACATCGTTCGCGAGCGCTTCGCCGCCGAGCCTGGCGACGGCTGAATTCACAGCGGGTTCCGCACCTGCAAGCCGCACATAAAGTTTGCCATTCACCCAGGTCGTCGCCGTCACCGGATTCGTCTCGGCGTACCAGCGGTTCATCGCTGCAATGGCGGCCTGCGCATCCATCTGGAACACTCGGGTTTGTTGCGCCTTGGGCAACGGCAGGCATTTGAATGATGCCTCGGTGATCACGCCCAACGTGCCCATTGATCCAGTGATCAGTCGCGACACATCAAAGCCTGCAACGTTCTTCATCACCTTGCCGCCAAAGCTCAAGTGATCGCCCTTGCCATCGAGCACTTTGCAGCCGAGCACGAAATCCCGCACCGCACCCGCATACGGACGACGCGGGCCGGACAAGCTGCTTGCGACCATGCCGCCAATCGTTGCGTGCTCGCCGAAATGAGGGGGTTCGAAGGCGAGCAGCTGGTTGGCTGCGACCATCGTTTGCTCGATCTCGGCAATGGTGGTGCCGCAGCGAACAACAATAACCAACTCTTTAGGATCGTATTCGACGATACCTGCATGTGCTCTCGTGTCGAGCACTTCACCTCGCGCTTCAGGCGCGAGGAAGGACTTGCTGCCGCTTCCTCGAATGGTGAGCTTTTCTCCCCTCGCGGCTGCGGCTTTAATTTGGTTTTGCCAGGATTCGATCATGATGCATTTCGGGGTTTGGCCCCCTATCCCCTTGCGGGAGAGGGAGCAGATTACTAGATCGCCGCATAAATATGTTCCGGCTCTTCATGGTCGACGACTTCTTTTTCTGCTTTTGAATCTGCGATCCATTGCTGCATAGACGGATGAGCCAGCATGGCGTTCAGGTACTCTGCGACGACAGGCGAACACTTCACGCCGTAGGTGTTGAATCGGAAAACGACCGGCGCAAAGTAGGCGTCCGCCACGCTGAATCTGCCGTACAGAAACGCACCACCCGTTGCAAAATTCGCTCGCGCCTCAGCCCACAGCGCCTGAATACGATCAATGTCTTTCTGCACATCTTCGCGCGGCACCGCAATCGGATAGCTGCGGCGAACATTCATGGGCATCCAGTTGCGTACCGCCTGAAAGCCTGAGTGCATTTCTGCGCAGGCGCAGCGCGCATGGGCTCTCGCTGCGGCTTCGGTGGGCCACATACCGGTGTGACTTTCAGCCAGATATTCGCTGATCGCCAGCGAGTCCCAGACCTTGATATCAGCGTCAACGAGCACCGGCACTTTGCCATTGGGTGAGCGCTTGCGCGACTGGATCTCGGCGGCAAATTCCGGCGTGTCGAATACGTGCCGCTCTTCGGTGAACGGAACGCCGAACGCGTGCAGCAGCAGCCACGGACGCAGCGACCAGGAGGAGTAGTTTTTGTTTCCGATAAGG
>JBBRVM010000683.1:0-1779 GCA_038246865.1 Burkholderiales bacterium | reverse complement strand
TTTCGATGATGGGGCGCGAATTCTGATGGATTCAGACTGTCCCCTGAGGGAAAACCCGTTTTCTCAGGACGGTTTACGGTGCCATGCTTGGCCTCATGCGGTTGAATTTCCTATCCGTCGATAGAGGTGACGCGCTACAGTAGCGCTCACGCATGAACTCTGAACCGCCTCTCACCTCTGGGCAACACGCCGATCTGGACATCGCCCAATGGCGCAATGTGTTCCACCATCTCGACGCGCTTCTCGTTGTGCCGTCGAATGATCGCATGCAGGCGATGTCCGAACGCGTGGCGGTGGTCGAAGACCCTGTTGTTGCGTCCTTGCTCAAGGATTTTTGTGAGCGTACGACATTGGAAAATGCGGCTGAGGCAAAGGGCGCAATCGGCATCAATGCAATGTCACAGGCGCTTTTTGCTGGCACGCATTCTGAAGCGGGCCAGCGTTGCGGCAATTATCGATTGATCGAACCGATCGGGCAGGGCGGCATGGGTAGTGTCTGGCGGGCCGAGCGTTCGGATGGGTTGTATCAGGGGCAGGTCGCTGTAAAGCTGCTGGGATCGCTGGCTTTGTCGGCGCATGCCCGCGCGCGATTTGCTCGTGAGGGGGAGCTGTTGGCGCGACTCACGCATCCCCACATTGCCCGCTTGCTTGACGCGGGACTGACGGAAGATCACCAACGATTTTTGCTGCTAGAACTGGTGACCGGTCAAGACATTCTCGCGTACGCGCGGGGGCATTCGCTGGAGTCGCGCGCCATCCTAATCTTGTTTCGCGATGTACTTTCAGCGGTCGCATTTGCCCACAGCCAGCTGATCGTTCATCGCGACATTAAACCCAGCAACGTGATGGTGACCAACGAGGGGCAAGTCAAGCTGCTCGATTTTGGTGTCGCAAAGCTCATTGATTCCGATGAGGACAACGACGGTTTGACGCGCGCAGTGGGTGCTGCCTACACCGAGGCCTACGCTGCACCGGAACAGCTTCGTGGCGACGTCATCGGCACGGCGGCGGACGTGTTTTCATTGGGTACGTTGCTTATTCTGCTGTTAACAGACACGTTGCCCGCTTGGTCTGTGCCGAAACGTGATTTGGCTGCGGGCATGCAGCCGGTGCTTGATGCGTCAGCCCGCACCCGGTTGCCTGACGACTTAAGAGCGATAGTGCTCAAGGCCATCTCGGTCGATCCCGCTGAGCGCTATTCCACGGTGTCAGCGTTCGACGACGACATCTGCCGATTTCTTGCGGGCCATGTCGTGCTCGCGCGGCCGGCCACACGGTGGTATCAGACACGAATGTTTTTGGCGCGTAACCGTTGGACTGCGCTCAGCGTTTCAGCGGCTAGCCTTGCCGTCATCGGGAGCCTGGGTGTTGCGCTGTGGCAGCTGGGGCAGGCACGTGAGCAGCGAGCACAGGCGCTCACCGAAGCAGGTCGGGCGAACGAGATCACTGCATTCGTTACTGGATTGTTTCGTGCGTCGGATTTGCGAATGCCGTCGACACAGGACAAGCGGTCGCTGACCGCACTTCAGCTTTTGGATGCGGGCCGCGAGCGGTTGAAGCATGAGCTCGATAACCAGGTTGAGACGAAGCTCGCGCTACTCGGCGTGCTCGCCGAGGTGTACGGAATTATGGGCGATGGCGAAAAATTCGAGGCGTTGAACGCCGAGCGCATTCGTCTTGCGACCACGAATTTTGGCGCTGAACATCCTGCTGTTTTGAGTGCCCGACTTTCCGACGCCGAATCCGATCTTTATCGTGGCGCTTACGACTCCGGACGAA
>JBBRVM010000682.1:0-1791 GCA_038246865.1 Burkholderiales bacterium | reverse complement strand
GAGGGCGGCGCCGGTTGGGTGCCCTATGTGCTCGAGCGCGCCGATGAAGTATTCGACGAGTTGGCCTGCACCCGGTGTCGCAATCTTCGCGATTTCGCTGCGCATTGAAAAAACGCCATACAGTGGACTGTCCATCTTGCCTGCCATGTCGGCCACGACGTAGTTCACCGGCAGTAAGTCCTTGTGAAAGCTCGGCTGTTCGCGAAGCGAATCGGTCACAGTGACCAGTTCCCGAATCGGAATCAACTTGCCGTCGGCACTGCGAACCGATAACTGGAGCAGTGCACCGAGATCGCCATGACGATCCGCGGGTAGCTGAATCACTGCGGCAGCCGGGTATTTGCTTTGATCGTGCAGATAGGCGGTGGACTCGCCGGCCAGTCCCGCGCGAAGTGTGCTCACGATGACTTGTTGCGGTACGCCAAGCATGGCCGCTTTTCGACGATCAACGACGAGGAGCGTCTTTGGCGCAGCAGCGATGCTGCTGTCATCGACGTCAACCACGCCATTTGCTTTCTCGAAGACCGCCCGTACCGCTTTCGCGACCTGCCGACGACCTTCCGCTTCCGGTCCGTAGATTTCAGCGACGATGGGCGACAGAACGGGTGGCCCAGGAGGGACTTCCACGACCTTGACGTTAGCGCCGAAACGAAGCGCGATCTTCTGCAGTTGTGGTCGAACCCGCATGGCGATGGCGTGACTCTTTTCGCTGCGTTCGTGTTTACCAACAAGATTGACCTGAAGGTCTCCCACATCACCACCCGCACGCAGGTAGTACTGACGAACGAGGCCGTTGAAATTAATCGGTGCCGACACACCGGCGTAGGCCTGATAGTCGGTGACTTCAGGCACCGATTGCAGGTACGAGCCCAACTCATGCAGCACCGCCGCAGTTTGCTCGACTGGCGTGCCTGCGGGCATATCGACGATCACCTGGAATTCGGATTTATTGTCGAACGGCAGCATTTTGAGTTGCACCAGTCCGACAGCAGGCAACACCAGCGAGACAGCGATCAGAAGAAACACCCCGAGGCCCAGCAATCGCCGGTTTCGGGTTCCTTTACGCTCATCAAGCAGGGGCTGAAACACTCGCTCGAAGAGTTGCGCAATGCGACCGCTGAGCCCTCCGTGCGCCTCTACGTGCGCTGGTTTGTCCTTCATCCACAACCGTGCAAGCCACGGCGTGACTACGAACGCAATCGCGAGCGAGAGCAACATACCCATGCTCGCGTTGATCGGGATCGGGCTCATGTACGGGCCCATGAGCCCCGACACGAAGGCCATTGGCAACAGTGCTGCAATCACCGTGAGCGTCGCAAGAATGGTCGGACCGCCGACTTCATCGACGGCAACGGGAATGATCTGCGCGAGGGTGCGATCGGGATGCAGTTGCTGGTGACGATGGATGTTCTCCACGACCACAATGGCGTCATCCACCAGAATGCCGATTGAAAAGATCAGCGCAAATAGCGAGACGCGGTTTAGCGTGAAGCCCCATGCCCAGGACGCAAACAGCGTCGTGGTTAGAGTGAGGACCACTGCGGTGCCGACGATGGCAGCTTCACGCCTTCCCAGCGCAAAAAACACCAACGCCACGACGGAGAGCGTCGCGAACAGCAACTTCTGCATGAGCTTTTGCGCTTTGTCGTTAGCGCTCGCGCCGTAGTTTCGCGTTTCCGCCACCTGGACGTCGGCGGGGATCACCGTATTGCGCAGCGCTTCTACCCGGAGCATCACGGCATCGGCCACATCAATCGCGTTCTCGCCCGCCTTCTTGGTCACGGCGATAGT
>JBBRVM010000681.1:0-1792 GCA_038246865.1 Burkholderiales bacterium | reverse complement strand
CCACCATTCGCCCGTGATCCATCACCACAATGCGGTCACATAGTCGCTCCGCTTCCTCCATATAGTGAGTCGTATAGAGAAGCGCCTTGCCGCGTGCGCGTAGTGCTTCAAGGTTGTCAAAAATCGCGTTGCGACTTTGCGGATCAACGCCGACCGTCGGCTCGTCGAACAGCAGCACATCGGGATCGTGAACGAGTGCGCAGGCAATATTTAGTCGCCGCTTCATGCCGCCGCTGAACGTCGATGGCTTGTCATTCACTCGATCCGAAAGTCCGACGAGGTTCAGCGCGTCGGTGACACGATCAGCCAAATTTTTTCCGCTGATGCCGTATAGCGAACCGAAAAGCGCAAGGTTTCGACCGGCGGGCAAGTCTTCATACAGCGCTATGTCCTGCGGTACTAGACCAATGCGACCTTTGTAAGCGTTACTGTCGCGACCCTCGGACGCCACACCGTTGTCGAAAGCGATGCGGCCGGAATCCGGAGCAATCAGCCCGCATACCATGGAAACGGTCGTCGATTTGCCAGCACCGTTTGGTCCGAGCAGTCCGAGAATCTTGCCGGGCTCGAGATGCAGCGAGATATCGGCGACGACTTGACGGGCGGCATAGGACTTGTTGAGCGATTGTGCGGTAAGCATGGGGGAGTTCACCAGAGGAAGCGGGTATTGGGCAATGTAGCCGTTACGGGATCAAAGGGTGATGCTGATGTGACGTGTGCTGCCATGGCGGGCGCGAGTCGCAGCCTGCCGGTGCCAGCGGCCAGGACGTCACCCGGATTTCCTTGAGTCTGCATACGGCGACAAAGCGTTCGGCAAGATTCCCAAATGCCAACAAAAGCGGCCCGCTCGATCTGCATTGTTCCGGCTAAGTGCTGACGGTGGCGTTACAGCAAAGGTAGCCAAGCTCGCTTCGACCCACCGCGATTTCATTCGGGAGTCTGGTTATGTGCGCTGCCGAACTGACGTTTTCCGTGGTTGGACCTATTCTGGCTTCATCGGGGCGGCGCCGACAGCCGTCGGATCATTGCAGTCAATGTGTTGACATGTGTCACTACATGATGGTCGCGACGCCGCTAACCTCTATCGATAACCTCAAGCACCCGTTCGTCTCGCGACCCTGTTGTTACGAGCGACACATAAAAGCCCCGTTCATCTCGCGACCCTGTTGTTACGGGCGACACATAAAAGACCCTTCGTGACCGCTTCTGCCCTCTTGGCTTACATCTCTGTTGCAATCGCCCTGCAACTCGCGATCGGCACCGCATTCGCCATTTTTCGGCACGCGCCAGCCGTTGCTGGCACCGTGGTTACGAAATTCGACGCGCCAGCCGCCTCGTCCACCGCCGCGTGGACCGGCTGGAGGGATTTTCGTGTGGTTCGTCGCGAGTACGAGGATGCAGCGGAGTCGCAGTGCTCGTTTTATCTGGCACCCGTTGACGGTGTCCCGCTCCCACCGTTCAAGGCAGGTCAATATCTGACGTTTCAGTTGAGCCCATTTGGCGTGAGCGCAGGCGCTCCGGCGCAGTTGCGCACGATTGTGCGCTGCTATTCATTATCAGACGCGCCAGATACGGCTGCGTACCGGGTGACGATCAAGCGCGCGCTGGCACCGGCCGATATGCCTGATGCACCGCCGGGTGTTTCGTCGACGCATTTTCACGATCATGTGAATCGGGGCGATGTGCTTCAGGTGAAAGCGCCTGCCGGACATTTTTTCGTGGATAGTAATTCGCAGGTTCCCTTAGCGTTGATCGCCGGCGGCGTCGGCGTGACGCCGATGATGAGCATGCT
>JBBRVM010000680.1:0-1804 GCA_038246865.1 Burkholderiales bacterium | reverse complement strand
CGCGACGTTTTCGCTTCAAATCTCGGATCAGAGCCTGCCCCGGCGAAGGCCGGGGGCGGATGTCGGGGGCGCCTTTTCTTTGGTGACTTTCTTTTGGCGAAGCAAAAGAAAGTTACTGCCGCGCGGCATGAGCGCAACCGTGGATTCGTTTCTAAAGAAAGTTTTGCGGACGCAACCGTCACCCTCTCCTGAGAGGGGACTGATTTGCGCTTCGCGTGTTTCACGCACTGGATCCCCGGCTCCGCTGAGGATGACGACGGTTATAGAAAGACAAGGAATAGGCATGCAACGTAGAGAATTCTTAAACCTCCTGGCCATCGCCGCCGCCGCAGGCGCAGCGCTCGACAGCAAATCCTTGCTAGCCGCAACGAACCCGTCATCGTTCTACGATTTGCCGCGTTTCGGCAATGTGCACTTGTTGCACATGACGGATTGTCATGCGCAGTTAAAGCCAATTTTCTTCCGCGAACCGCGGGTGAATCTTGGCTTTGGTGCCGCGTTGAACAAGCCGCCACATCTGGTGGGCGAGCACCTGCTCAAGGCGTTCAACATCCGCCGTGGCGGCCGCGATGCGCATGCCTTTACCTATCTCGAATTTGAAGCGGGCGCAAAGGCCTACGGCAAGGTCGGCGGCTTCGCGCATCTGGCCACGCTGGTGAAGCAGTTGAAGGCATCGCGCCCAGGCGCGCTGTTGCTCGATGGCGGTGACACCTGGCAGGGTTCGGCCACGGCATTGTGGACCAACGGTCAGGACATGGTGGATGCCTGCCTCGCGCTGGGAGTGGACGTGATGACGGGCCATTGGGAATTCACGCTGGGCGCGAAGCGGGTGCAGGAGATCGTCGAGAAAGACTTCAAAGGCAAGGTCGATTTCCTGGCACAAAACATCAAAACGACGGACTTCGAAGACCTCGTGTTCAAGCCGTACACGATGAAGGAAATGAACGGCGTTCCGGTCGCGATCATCGGGCAGGCGTTTCCGTACACGCCGATCGCGAACCCGCGCTATATGACGCCAGACTGGTCGTTCGGTATCCGCGAAGAAGACATGCAAAAGACGGTCAACGACGCGCGCGCGAAGGGCGCGAAGATTGTCGTGCTGCTCTCGCATAACGGCATGGATGTGGATCTGAAACTGGCCTCGCGCGTGCGTGGCATCGACGCGATTTTGGGTGGCCACACGCATGACGGCGTGCCCAATGCGATTCCCGTGAAGAATCCCGGTGGCACGACGCTGGTGACTAACGCCGGATCGAACAGCAAATTTCTGGGCGTGCTGGACTTTGACGTGAAAGAGGGGGCTGTAAAAGACTTCCGCTACAAGCTGTTGCCCATATTCTCAAATCTGCTCCCCGCCGATCCGGACATGAACGCTCTGATCACGAAAATCCGCGCGCCGTTCGAAGCCGATCTCGGCGAACGACTCGCGACGACCGACGCAATGCTCTTCCGGCGTGGAAATTTCAATGGCAGTTTTGATCAGCTCATTCTTGATGCGTTGATGGAGTCGAAAAACGCTGAAATCGCGTTTTCGCCAGGCTTCCGCTGGGGCACCACACTGCTCTCGGGTCAGGTGATCACGCGCGAACATCTGATGGATCAAACGGCCATCTCTTACCCGTATGTCACGGTCAACGACATGACAGGTGAAATGATCAAAACCGTGCTCGAAGACGTGGCGGACAACCTGTTCAACCCCGATCCTTACTATCAGCAGGGCGGAGATATGGTGCGCGTCGGTGGCTTGCAGTACACGATTGATCCGCTCGCCGCGCAGGGTCGGCGTATCACTGACATGCGACTT
>JBBRVM010000679.1:0-1806 GCA_038246865.1 Burkholderiales bacterium | reverse complement strand
GCCGACACGATTCGGCCCGATGCGCACCTGCATCCACCCGATAACTTTGCGTTCCCACAGCGTCAGGAACGCCACGCAGAGCGTAATAGGCACCACGATCGCAAGAATCTTTAAGAGCGTCCAGATCGCGTAGCTGACGCCTGGATAGTCGGTGCCGAGAACGAGCTCTACGGGATTGCTCATGCCGCCTCCAGCGTAATCGCGGCAGTTGCATCACCGAGTTGCGCCGACAATTCGGTAGCAAGCGGAACGCGCACCGCGCCAACGGCTACTGTCGCATCTACGGCGAGCTTTGCCGTTGCCGAATAGCCGCCTTGGGTCAAGCGCACATTGTCACCCGCCTTCAGGCCCAGACCATCGGCGGTCAACTGCGACACCCGAACATGCGGTTGCTTTCCGTAAGCAGAGAGCGATAGGGCCTGCCCGCGACGAACCAGTGAATCTGCGTGATAAATCGGAAGATCGGCGACGCGCTCAAGCGCCCCCGCCGATTCAGAATCCGACAACGCCAACATGCGGACACGAGCGCCGAGCTGTGCTTCGCTGTAGCTCGACAACGCGAGCGCTTTCACGTCTTCGCTGGAATTCAAAGCACCGAACTCTGCCCCAAATACGTCGCCCAAAACTCGCAACACTTTCCAACCCGGACGCGCTTCGCCCAGGGGCCGAACGACGCCAGTGAATGATTGCACCGTGCCGTCTTGCGATACGTAAGTGCCCGATGTTTCCGTGAATGGCGCGATCGGCAGCAACACGTCAGCGTACTCGCGCATCGCGTCGCTGGCGTACGGCGCGAGGCAAACCACCTTTTCCGCCGCACCTAAAGTTTCTAAAGCTTTTGCGCCCATTGCGCTATCGCGCTCCGGTTCGCAACCTACCAGCACGAATGCCTTCGCCGCGCCACCCAGCGCCTGATGCGCCGTGACGCCACCATTAACCGGCGTCGCACCTGCGATGTGGCACGACAGCGTTGAGCTCGACAGCGTTAGGCGGCCATACGACCCGCCACAAACACCCGCTATGGCGTTGGCGAGCGATTCGATGTGCGATGCATCCATTTGCGTCAGCGCGAGATCGCCTAGCAAGACGGCGACGCGCTTCCCCGTGGCAAGCGACACCGCGATTTGTTCGACCTCAGGACTGATTTTGTCGACTGAAATCGGTGTTTCTTTTTCGAGTCGTTTGGCGAGCGCCGCCAAAACTGCCGCCCGGGTGTCCCAAATAGCGGACGGCTTGACCATAACTTTTGCAGCCACCGGACACAGCAACTCTTCGCTGGCGGTCGTGATAAGAGACACGGCAGCGCCTTTTTTGACTCGCTGGCGAATCCGTTGCGCGATGAGCGGCTGCTCCTGACGCAGGTTAGAACCGATCACCAGAAAGCGGTCATAGCTGGCTAGATCCGACACTTTCATGCCAAGCCATGGCACGCCACCGCCCTGATCAAGCGCCGAGTCGGTGACGCGAAGGCGATGATCGATGATGGTGCCACCGAGCTGAACCGAAAGCTTTTTCGCGAGCGTAGCTTCCTCGAGCGTCGTGTGTGCGCCGAGCAGCATCGCGACGTGTTCTGCGCCATGCGTTTTGACCGACGAGGCAATCGCCTCACGGGCCGCTGCAAGTGCGTCCTGCCAGGACGCCTGATGCCAAACGCCCTCAACCTTGACCATCGGCGAGGTCAGCCGATCTGCGGCATACAGGCCTTCGTAACTGAAACGGTCACGATCGGAGATCCAGCACTCGTTGACGGCTTCATTCTCATGCGGCAATACACGCAACACGCGGTCGCCCTTGATTTGAACTTGC
>JBBRVM010000678.1:0-1810 GCA_038246865.1 Burkholderiales bacterium | reverse complement strand
GCGCCAGTAGTGCGGCAATTCGGCATTGCTCAGACTGATTTGCTGCGGCATATCGTGGGGTGAGGCAGCGACGGCGGTCGTCAGAAAACCTGACGACTCGCCCACCACGCAATCGCCGCAATGAACGCTGACGCAGGAATCGTTAACACCCAGGCCCAGACGATATTTCCAGCCAGCCCCCAGCGCACTGCGGACAACTTACGAGCGGCACCGACACCGACAATCGCGCCGGTGATCGTGTGCGTGGTTGACACCGGGATCCCAAAACTGGATGCGATGAAAAGTGTGATTGCACCGCCCGTTTCTGCGCAAAAACCGCCTACCGGTTTGAGTTTGGTAATTCTCTGTCCCATCGTTTTAACGATCCGCCAGCCACCAAAAAGTGTTCCCAACGAAATCGCCGCGTAACAGGAAATGACCACCCAATAGGGCAGAGACTGCGGATCCGTGCTGGCCATGCCGGCAGTGATGAGGAGGAGCCAGATAATCCCTATTGTCTTCTGCGCATCGTTGCTGCCGTGGCCGAGACTGTAGAGGGCGCATGAGACCAGCTGACCGCGACGGAACCACTTGTCGACTCGCCCTTGCGTACTCTTTCGAAACATCCACGAAAGCATGAGTAGCATCAGCGCACCCAGCGCGAAGCCAAGCGCAGGGGCGACCAGAATAAACAGCACAGTCTTGCCGATACCAGCGCCGTTGAGTGCGCCGACACCGGCCTTGGCCACCGTCGCGCCGATCATGCCACCGATGAGCGCATGCGACGACGAGGACGGAATGCCGTAAAACCAGGTGATGATGTTCCACGCGATCGCGCCGACTAGCGCACCAAAGATCACGTGATAGTCCACCACGACCGGATCAACCATGCCTTTACCGATGGTGGCCGCGACGTGCAAGCCGAAAACCCCGAGCGCAAGAAAATTAAAGCACGCGGCCCAGAGGACGGCCTGCCCCGGCTTCAACACGCCCGTTGAAACGATGGTGGCGATGGCGTTAGCGGCGTCGTGAAAGCCGTTCATAAAGTCGAACGCCAGCGCCAGCGCTACCAGAAGGACGAGTACCCAGAGGGCGGTGGCAGTCGTGTTCATAAAGAATTTTTCGAGCGTCGCGTCAGGCGTTCTCGATGACGATACCCTGCATCACATTGGCTACGTCCTCGCAACGATCGGTCACCGTTTCGAGCAGCTCGTAAATCGCCTTCATCTTGATCAATTGAATGGCGTCGCGCTCGGTGCGGAAGAGCTTCGAGATGGCGCTGCGCATCACGCGGTCCGCGTCTGATTCAAGGCGATCAATTTCTTCGCAGATTTTTAGAATGGTCGCCGCGTTTTCCATGTTGGAGAGCAGAACCACGGCCGACTTGACGCGTTCACAGCATTGCAAACACAACTCCGCAAGCTGTTTCGCCTCCGGCGGCACCGCCTTGATGTCGTACAGTGATACCGACTCGGCCGCGTCCTGCATCAGGTCCAGCACATCGTCCATGTTGGAGATGAGATGATGAATCTCTTCGCGCTGCAGCGGTGTGATGAACGTTTTATGCAGAAGCTGAATTGTCTCGCGCGTGTAGTTGTCACCCCGCTTTTCGATGGCGTCAATCGCGTTGGCGTGATCGCGCAAATCCGTCGCGCCCTCGCCCAATGCGTTCATCAACGCGACCAGTTCCTTGCCGCCTTCAACGATTTCGTGAGCGTGCAAATTGAACAGCTCAAAAAAGCGGCCTTCCGTAGGCATAAAGCGACTAAACATGCGCACTCCCCGTCGTCATTGTTGCGGGGATTCTAGCGGTCAGCCCTGAATGACAATG
>JBBRVM010000677.1:0-1812 GCA_038246865.1 Burkholderiales bacterium | reverse complement strand
TCGCCAAAATCTTGTTCTTCATCTTCCTGGTGATGTTTTTGGTCTCTTTGGTGACCGGACGACGCAAGGCTTAAACCCCGTCTTCTCGGGGATCTTAGTAAAGGCAAAATGTTAATGAACAGCGACATCATAGAAGGCAAATGGAAACAGTTTGCTGGCTTGGCTCGAAAGAGTTGGGGCAAGCTTGTACGCGACGAGTTGGCAGTGGTCGAGGCTCACCTCGAATACTTAGTCGGGAAACTTCAAGAACGTTCTGGCTGGGCCAAGCGTCGCGCGGTATCTCAAATCAACAAATTTGAACGCTCTCTTTAATTGCGTTCCGAATGCACACAAGGGCAAACTCATGAACACTCCATCAAACACCATCGGCAACAACGCCAACACCTCATCGTCCACCCAGCCAAGCACTGGCGCACAGCTCGGCGCACGGGTTGGACAAAATGTCGAAGCGGCCGCCCACAAGATTGCGCAGGGCACAGAAGCAACAGCGCAACGGATTACGCAGGGCGCCGCAGCGCTTGGCGCAAAGTCTGAAGTGATTGGCGACAAGATCCACGAGGGGATCGAAGGCGCAAAAGAGCGCATTTCCGCCGGCAGAGAAACGGCAGCAGAAATGGCGGGTGACTTCGTTGACCGAGCCGGTTCAATGACTGACCGCATTGGCGGATACGTGCGCGCCAATCCAGTTAAGTCGGTCGCTATTGGCGTGGTCGCCGGGATGGCGTTCTCGCGTCTTTTTTCGAGCCTACACGCCCGCTAACCGCAAGCCCGTTTTGACGCCGATGGCGGCGGCCCAGTGTAATTACTCTGAGTTTCTCGGACCTTAAGCAGGATGAATGCATCATGTTGAATTACCTTGCGGGCTATGCCGCCATCGCTGTCGTCATGCTCGGGCTGGATTTACTCTGGCTCGGCTTGATCGCAAAGCGCTTCTACCGAGACGGTATTGGACATCTTATGGCCGATTCGCCCAATCTGCTGGCTGCCGGCATTTTCTATCTACTCTATCCAGTCGGCATCATGGTTTTTGCGGTGGCCCCCGCTTTGGTATTCGGTGAAGCGGCGGTGCCGGCCGAGGTCACTCTGGCGCGCGCGGTCTTGGCCGGGGCCCTGTTTGGTTTCTTTGCCTACGCCACCTACGAACTGACCAATCTGGCCTTATTAAAGGACTGGCCCCTGCGCGTGACCTTGGTCGATATTGCTTGGGGCACGGCGCTTACCGCGGCGTGTGCCGCAGCAGGGCACTGGGCGATGAGAGCCATCCGTTAGCGCGATGTCTGCCCGCGCGTGCAGCTGGCCGCAAAAACGACGCGCAGCGTTCTAAATAAAACCCTCCCCCAGATGGATCTGTAACCCGTAAATCGAGGAAATTGCCGTGAAATCAATCTATCAGCAGCCTGCCCACTGGGCTTTCGGCGAGTCCATATCCTTGAACGGAATCTCCGCCAACGCAGTAATGCCTAAACGCCCCGATTTCACTGGTGCGATGCGAGTGCCTCCAGCGAGCACGTGCCAAATCGGATCGAGATCGATCGCGGTTGACGAGAACGGCTTGATCAGCGGGACCATCAGCACCACCGGCGTATTAAGCACTTCGGCATATATTCACAAAGGCGTAGCCGGCGCGAATGGGCCGGTCATCATTGCGCTTATCAAGGCCTCTGAAAGCGTCTGGACCGTCCCCGCCGGTTCGAAGCTCAATGCGGAGCAAGTCAGGGCCTACCGAGTTGGCGGTCTGTACATCAGCGTCCACAGCCTCGCGGACAAAGGCGTCGAGATTCGTGCGCAGCTCGCGCCCAGAACCGCGAGGCC
>JBBRVM010000676.1:0-1823 GCA_038246865.1 Burkholderiales bacterium | reverse complement strand
CTGCCCGCTCACCTCAACACCGCGAATCTGACCCAACTCGCACGGTCAATGGCCGAAAGAACCGCCTGAATATGTCGCTACTCGACGCCATTAATCTACCACCGCAACTGCGGGAGCAACCACAAACCGCGCTGGTCGCAATCTGTGGTGAATTGCGCGCGTTTGTGCTCGATTCCGTGTCGAACACCGGCGGCCATTTGTCGTCGAATCTGGGGGTCGTGGAACTCAGCGTCGCCCTGCATTACTGCTTCGAGACGCCGTATGACCGCCTGGTCTGGGACGTCGGCCATCAGTGCTATCCGCACAAGGTGTTGACGGGTCGACGCGACCGCATGCACACCTTGCGGCAATGGGGCGGTTTAGCGGGATTTCCGAAGCGTGATGAGAGTGAGTACGACACGTTTGGTGTTGCCCATTCGTCGACCAGCATTTCTGCTGCGCTCGGTATGGCTGTGGGCGCAAAAGCCAAGGGAGAGCACCGTCGCGTAGTCGCGGTGATCGGTGACGGCGCGATGAGCGCAGGTATGGCGTTTGAGGCGCTGAACAACGCCGGTGCGATGGATGCCAACGTGCTCGTAATTTTGAACGACAACGAAATGTCCATCAGCGAACCGGTCGGCGCGTTGAACAATTATTTGTCGCGTTTGCTGGCTAGCCGCACCTACGACAAAGTGCGCAACATGGGCAAGAGCGTGCTGTCGTCCATTCCGCCGGTATCACGCTTCGCGCGGCGTTGGGAAGCGCACATGAAAGGCATGGTTTTGCCGGGCACCGTGTGGGAAGAATTGGGCTTCAATTACATCGGCCCGATTGATGGCCACGATGTGAATTTGCTGGTCGATACACTGAACAAAATGAAGGATCGTCAGGGCCCGCAGTTCCTGCATGTGCTGACCAAAAAGGGCGGCGGCTACGAGCGCGCCGAGGATGATCCGATCCTGTATCACAGCGTGCCGAAGTTCGATCATGTGGCAGGCATCATGCATCCGCCGGCGACGGTTCCGAAGAAGACCTATTCCGACATTTTCGGCGACTGGCTGTGCGACACAGCCGCGATTGATGATCGCCTGGTTGCGATCACGCCTGCAATGCGCGAGGGCTCGGGCATGGTGCGCTACTCGAAGGAGTTCCCGGATCGCTACTTTGACGTTGGCATCGCGGAGCAACACAGCGTGACGTTCGCTGCGGGCCTCGCCTGCGAAGGCATGAAGCCAGTTGTCGCGATTTATTCCACGTTTTTGCAGCGTGCTTACGATCAGCTCGTGCACGACGTCGTGCTGCAAAACCTGCCTGTTGTGTTCGCCATTGATCGCGCCGGACTGGTCGGGTCCGACGGTCCGACGCATGCCGGTTCATTCGACGTGGCCTATCTGCGTTGCCTGCCGAACATGACGATTATGAGTGCGACGAGCGCCGCCGAATGTCGAGCGATGTTGTCGATGGGCATCGAACTGAAATCGCCGGTTGCTGTGCGCTACCCGCGCGGCGCAGCGCACGGCGCGGCAACTGCCGAAATCATTCCGCTCGAACTGGGCAAAGGCGAAGTGCGCCGAGGTGGAGAGAGGATCGCGATCCTCGCTTGGGGTTCGATGCTGCATCCCGCGCTCGCCGTTGGCGAAAAATTGAACGCCACGGTCGTCAACATGCGTTTCGTGAAACCGCTGGACGAGGCGCTGATTCGCGAACTGGCCGCGTCGCATGACACTCTCGCGACTGTTGAGGAAGCCAGTGTTCAGGGCAGCGCCGGTGGCGCGGTCGCCGAGTTTCTGGCGCGCGCCGGGCTGACGCCACAGCTGGTGCTCATCGGCCTGCCCGACACGTTT
>JBBRVM010000675.1:0-1847 GCA_038246865.1 Burkholderiales bacterium | reverse complement strand
GTGAGGTCGCCATCATGGGCGATCTTCAGGGGCCGAAAATTCGCGTCGGTAAATTTGAAAACGGCAAGGCGATGCTGGTCGCTGGCGAGCCGTTTTTGCTGGACGCCGCGCTCGACAACAAAGCACCCGTATCGAACGCGCACCAGGCGAGCCTCGATTACAAAGAGCTGCCGCAGGACGTAAAGATTGGCGACACATTACTGCTCGCCGACGGCCTCATTCAATTGAAAGTCGTCAAGGTGGTTGGCGACAAAGTCCACACCGTCGTCGAACTCGGCGGCGAACTCTCAAACAATAAGGGCATCAACAAAATGGGCGGCGGCTTAACCGCCCATGCGCTGCCAGCCAAGGACTTAGACGACATCAAAATCGCCGTGGCGATCGGGGTTGATTACCTCGCGATCTCGTTCCCGAAGAGCGCGAACGATATGCAGACCGCGCGCACCATTCTCACAGCATGCGGCGGCAAGGCAAAGCTCATCGCCAAAATCGAGCGCGCCGAGGCCATCGTTCCGCAGACACTCGACGAAATCATTGATGCCAGCGACGGCATCATGGTCGCCCGTGGCGACTTGGCCATTGAAGTCGGCAACGCCGCCGTGCCCGCGCTGCAAAAGCGCATGATCAAACGCGCCCGCGAGCGCAACAAACTGACCATCACCGCCACGCAAATGATGGAGAGCATGATCACCGCGCCTGTGCCAACTCGCGCCGAGGTCAGCGACGTGGCCAACGCCGTGCTCGACGGCACCGACGCCGTGATGCTCTCGGCCGAGTCGGCGACCGGCAAGTATCCGGTCGAAACCATCCGCACCATGACCGCAATTGCCCTCGCCGCCGAGCGCTCGCAGGAGTACGAACTCGATAGCGATTTCATCCATCAGCAGTTCGTGCGCGTCGATCAGGCCATTGCAATGGCATCCCTGTTCACCGCGTTTCACCTAAAGGCCACGGCCATCGCCGCGCTTTCGCAATCAGGCTCCACCGCACTCTGGATGAGCCGCCACGACAGCGGAGTGCCGATCTATGCGCTCACGCCAGAAGTCGGCTCGGCACGCCGCGCTGCGCTGTACCGCGGTGTGAGGCCTGTGGTCGTGCCGTTTGACCTGGATCGTGAACATGCATTGCTCGCGGCAGAAAATGCGCTGACGTCGCGTGGCGCAGTTTCGCACGGCGATTTGATCGTGTTGTCCTGTGGTGAACCGATGGGCAAGAGCGGGGGCACGAACGCGTTGAAAGTCGTGCGTATCGGCGAGCATCGGGAGTAACAGCTTTTTGCTGTAGCCCCGATTGTATTGGGGCAAGGCTCACAAATGAGCACTTATCGAGTATTTGACAAAACGTTGCTCAGCCCCCACGCACGCTGGCTTTCAGCATAAAGTTGACGGTGTAGCGTTGCGCTTTTGTGGCGTAACCCGAACGCACTTCAGCCTGTTCCGGACTGCCTGAGCCGACGCGCCCGCTGCCCGGAATTCGTAGCGGTACCTCCCGGCCTGCCGCTACACTTTCGCCATGAAAACCGTCACAGCCCTTCCCACGCGCCGCGTCCTGCTCGGCATCACCGGCGGTATCGCCGCTTACAAATCCGCTGAACTGACGCGTCTGCTCGTTAAATCGGGACGCGAAGTCACCGTCGCCATGACCGCTGCGGCCCGCGAATTCGTGGGCCCCGCCACCTTTCAGGCGCTGTCCGGTCACCCCGTATTCAGCGATTTGTGGGACGCGCGACCCGACAACGGCATGGCGCACATCGAACTCACGCGCGCGAACGACGTGATGCTCATCGCGCCAGCCTCAGCCGACTTCCTCGCCCGCCTCGTGCATGGTCGCAGTGACGACCTGCTCTC
>JBBRVM010000674.1:0-1848 GCA_038246865.1 Burkholderiales bacterium | reverse complement strand
TATCCACGCCATGCAGTTTGCCAATGACAAAGGCGAACGGAATTGATCCCAGCAGGTAGCCAGCAAGCGGTGCGATGCAGTAAATGAGTAATTGATGGAATGTCATTGTGATGAAATGCTCACTTGTTTCTGGCCACCTGCTTGTACAACACGAGCAGTTTGTCCATAAAAAGATCGCCGGTCATACCCAGGCTCGCCTTGCGCGCACGCGCGGCCAAGTGTTCAAACTCCGGACTTGACGGCTGCGGCAGATGCGTGAGTGCGGAAGCCATCGCGTCAACTTCCCGGGGCGACGCGACAATCGTGCCGGCGTTGTGTTGTTTCACAATGTACGAGGCACCGAGAAATTCCGTGGAAATGACCGGCAAGCCGAACGCCAGTGCCTCGATGGCCGCCAAGCCGAAGCTGTCGTAAAAAGTGGGAAAAAGAAGCGCATCGCAGCCGGCGTAAATTCGCTCAACTTCACGCGTGGGGCCCGTGAAGATGACGCGCGTGGCCGTCGGTGTATTAAGACCCAACGCTGCGGCCAGTTCGACATACTCGCGCGATTTGCCCAGACCGACGACCACCAGTCGCCAATCCGGCGTTCTGGCAATCGTTTCAATCGCAAAGCGCAAACCTTTGCGGCGAAAATCATGCCCCACAAATATGGCGACTCGATCCTGCGCGCCCAGGCAATACAGTCCGCGAAACCAGGCGCGGTCCGCGGCGATTACTTCGTGAGTCGGCAGCTCCCGCGAGCCCAGTCGGGGATTCGGCAACTCGCGGATACGCTCGGCAGGTACGTGGTAAATGCCTTGCAGTTCCGCCGTCATCATGGGGCTCAAGCTGATCAAATATTCGGGGCCGTGGACTTTTGAAGGTCGCGTGGCGCGACGTTCCAGCATGATGAGCGTTCGCTGTTTGGAGGAAAGCGCCAGCATGACGCGCTTCCAGCGGGCCGCGCTGGACGTGCTTCGCGAAGCCACCGCTTGCTGCTGCAAATTGGCGTATACGCCGGCCTGCGAATGGTAAATATCACCGGGGTACGCCACGGAAATGGAATGAATGAGATCGGGCTTGAGACGCTTGCACAAGGAACGCGCACGCGTTCCAAAAAGGCGAAACCCGATGCCGCTGGACAGTTTGACGCCCCCCAGCGTGTGTACGGTGACTCCTTCGTGCGCCTGCGGATCGTTACCGTGCCCCGCGTGCGATCGATCGGCATCATGACTCGCCCGCTGCGTGGCCGCACGGTAGCGGTTAATGCGCGCCGAAACATCATGGCAAATGATGTGGACCTCGTGGCCGCGATCCGCAAGCTGCGCCGCCAGCCAAACGGTAAATGCTTCAGCTCCGCCGCGCGTCGCATCGAAATGTTCAATTATGAGAACGATCCGCATGTCGTGATTCTATAGGGTCCGTAAGAGTCTGTCTGTGTGATGTGCAAATGGATTTTATTTAATCACATCTTTGCCCCGTCTGGTCGGTTCCGCTGTTCCCGCGCCATAGTTCGATCGCAGCATCAAAAACGTGTTGAACGTCCAGGCCGGTCATGCACCGATGGTCGATGGGGCACCTTTTGAGTTGGCAGGGACCGCAGGGAATATCTAGCCGTACGATCTTTTCACGCACGGAATAAGTCTCCGCCCAAACGGGATCAGTGGGGCCAAAAAGTGTGACCGTGGGGACGCCCAACGCTGCGGCAAAATGACGCGGTCCGGTGTCGTTGCAGATCATCAACGAAGAACGGCGAACGATTTCTTTCAGCGCACCAAGCGAAGTCCCTTTCCCGTTGTTCAGTTTCGCCAGGGCATGCAGTTTTGTTACACTTTCACCGGTTGACACGCGAGCAGCAAGAATTGCATC
>JBBRVM010000673.1:0-1852 GCA_038246865.1 Burkholderiales bacterium | reverse complement strand
TGCGCTTCATTGACCAGCTGCTGGGCCGCGATCAGCGCATACAGTTCATCCGACGAGAGCCACAAACCAGGCATCTCAAAGCGCTGCTCCTGGTCTGGTTGGTAACGCACCGTGTGGGCGTCAGAATCGAACTCAATCGGTGCGCCGAAGGCATCGCGCATGTAGCTGAGGTCGCGGTAGAGCTGCGCACGCGAACACTCAGCCGACGCCTGCAGCGACTTAAATGGCGTCGGATAGCGCGCAACCGAGAGCAGTCGATGCAGCGTAGAGAGTCGCTCGTAACGGTCCATGGTGGGGTTTGGGGTATGCTCGCGATTGGCTGGTGGCCCATCTATCTTGTTTTTTGAAAAAGGAATCTTTATGCACCACGCATTTTCGCGTCTGTTCTTTGTCCTCGTCGCTTTTTCCGTCTCTGGGCTCGCAACTGCCCAAACCCGCATTCAATTTGCCCATTTGGCGCCGATTGGTGCGACGCCCGAGTCAACCCAGGTTGCGGTTCGGGTTAACGCCGCTCCGGTCAGCAACGATTTTCGCTTTGGCGCTGTCACCGCTTACACCACCCTCGCCGCTGGCGCCGCCAGTTATCAAATCGAAATTTTTCAGCCCGGCCAAGCCAATGCCTTGGTCGCTCAGTCGGTGACCTTGGCCGCCAATACCGATTACACGATGCTGCTGATCGGCGACCAGGCGCGTCGCCCCGTTGAGCTGCAGCTGCTCACAGACACCACCCCGGCGCCCGCCGATGGCCGCTTCAAGGTTCGCTTTGTGCACGCGGCGCCGTTTACCACGAGCCAACTGGCCTCCACGGTGAATCTGCTCAAGGACGACGGCGAACCTCTGGCTGCGGGCTTGGGCGCACTGACGTACAGGCAGGTCAGTGACTATATCGAGCTGCCGGCTGGGACGCTTAACGTTAAAGTCATGGACGCCAGCTCAGCGCGCAATCTGATCGACCTGGCACCGCAAACCATTGCCGCCAATGCGCGCGTCACCATCGCCATCATTGGCAATGGCTTTGCTCAGCCGCTCGGATTTCTTTCGAACTCGACGGGACGTTTGAGCACCGAGTCCGCGGTCGACCACCTTGCCAGCGCGCAGTGGTTTTCGCTTGGCGCGGCGAGCCAGGGGTTTTCGCTGAATGCGGTACCGCAGCAGGATCGCCTCTTGGGTGGCTGGTTTACCCATGATCCAGCCGGCACCGCGCCGATCTGGTTCGGAATTGATTCGTGCAACCAGAACACCGCAATCGGCTCGCCGTGCGCGACTCCCGGCACGTTCAATCCGACCCAGTCGACCACGCTGTCGGTGTATCGACTGGTCGGCGCCCGCTTCAACCAGCCCACACCGGCCGCCACCACCGAAAGAATCGGTTCGGCGACGATCACGTTCACAGGCTGCAATTCTGCCAGCTTCACCTACATCCTCAATCCGCCATACGGATCGGGCACGATGAGTTTGCTGCGCGTCGGCACCGCCATTGAATGCGGGCTGACACCGTAATCAAGTAATGCTCAGTGGTCGGTGGTGTCCAAGCCATCGACCACACAGCAATTGCGCCCAGCGGCTTTCGCACGATAGAGCGCCGCATCGCAGCGGGCCAGCCAGGCCTGCCAGTTTTCGTTTTGTTCCAATTGCGCCGCACCGATCGAGACCGTCAGAGTTCCGTCCGGATGCTTGATTGTGCGCGGCACGCCCTCGAGAATTTTGCGCGCGACCTCCGCAAGCGCGGCCCGATCGGTGTCAGGCAGGAGCACCACAAACTCCTCGCCGCCATAGCGGAAAACCCGATCCACCGCGCGAATCGAGGCCTGCAGGCTTGCACAAAATCCGATCAGCATCTGGTCGCCTGCAT
>JBBRVM010000672.1:0-1856 GCA_038246865.1 Burkholderiales bacterium | reverse complement strand
GGCAGTTTCCGGTGGTTCGTGGTCAGCGCTCGATGGTCGCGCACATATCAGTGGCGAGGCCAACGGTGTGGACTACTACGCCGGTGGCGGCGCGGGCAAGCGCGGCGACTATCGTTCGGGATCGGGCAGTCCGGGGCCGATGTTCAATACAGGCTATCAACGATGGAACGCGCTGGGCGCAATAGGAAAGACGTTCGGCGACGGCAGCCGGATTGATTTTTCAGTGCGACGGGACGGTGTGTATGACGCGGGGTTTCGCGGATCATCGTGGGATATTGATAACTATGACCGTCGCTACAACCAGTCGGCGGACTTAGCCTATGCCAAGCCCCTCGGCCCATTTCAGTTGCAACTGCGCGCCTACACGGTTAACGATGTGGATGAGTTCTTCTGGGGCTCGGAGGTAGGTGGCGTAAACCTTGATCACAACACGCGCAAACTCGACATTACAGGCATCAATACGGGCCTTCGCTGGAGAGCAGCTTCGGGGACCGAAATTTCCACGGGTATCGACGTCGAGCAGAGCCGTCTGCGCAGCAACCGCAACCGCTTAACCTTGGCCGGCGTGGCCAGCATTACCGCACCTATGGATAACAATCACAACGACCGCGTTGCGGGTCTCTATGGTGAGGCGACGCAGCGCCTGTTTGATGACCGCCTTGATCTGCGCGCTGGCGCACGCTTCACCGATGGCCGCACTACCAGTCTGCCGACACCGGGGCGTACCGACATCGTCGAAAAAACAGTGAAATTCGACCAGTGGACGTACAGCCTCGGCGCCAGCTATCGGGTGTCGCCGTTGCTGCGCGTGCGGGCTAATCACTCGACCGGATTCAGCGCTCCCACCGCAACGGAGTTAGCGGCTGACTTTCAGCTCGTGCTCGGCGGTCAGGTGATTGGAAACCCAAACCTTAGTAGCGAAACCAGCCGCCAAACCGAGATCGGCATGACGCTCGCCGCAGACCCCATACGCATTGACATGGCCGTTTTTGAAAGCCGGATTGAGGACCGCATCAACACCAAAATTCTCGGCCCGGTTCCTGGTGGCAATCGTTCACAATATTTCAACAGCACTGGCGCGCTCATATTGCGGGGTGTCGACTTGCAAGCGAGCACGCAGTTGCTCGCACCCGCCTCAAATTACGCATGGAATGTGTTCATCAACGGCACGTACCACTTCAAGATGCTCGATGAAGGTGCCGCTGTCACTGCGAACACCAACAAGCCCGGGAGAATCTACCAGTATCAAGCGAGTCTTGGCAGCAAATTCAGCCAGGGCAAGGCGTGGGATGTCAGCTTCATCGGAGTTTTGCGCGGCCCGATGTGGTACGACACGGAGGAGCGTTTGTTGATACCTTTGGCCGAGCCCAACAATCGATTTATCCACCGCAAAGCCCCGTTTTGGGTATTCAACCTGCGCGGCGGAATGCAGATCACCAAACAAATCCGAGCGTTCGCGAGCATCGACAACCTGCTCAACAAAAATGAGCACCCGATCTTCATCGCGCTCAACAAAACACCGTTCATTTCTGACCCCGCCGCGTCAAATGGAGGGCGTGGCAACAGCATTCCCGGCAGAACGTTTCGTGTTGGCTTGAGCGCTGAGTTCTAGTGCGGAAGCCAATGCCCCGCGTTCAGGTGAGCGGCGTCGCTTACCGATTACTCTGCACAGTGACAACGGTGTTGACGCTCGCGGTAGCCCTACCTAATGCGCTGGCGAGCCCGATGGCCTCAACCACGCTGGTGCGTGACGCGTTGGGGCGAGAGGTCGCTATACCTGATTCGCCGCAGCGTATCGTGTCCTTGTTTGCCAGTAACACCGAGCTTCTGGCGGCGTTAAAGCTGGAACCACGCAT
>JBBRVM010000671.1:0-1872 GCA_038246865.1 Burkholderiales bacterium | reverse complement strand
GGCGACGATGCCAACGCGCTAGCGCAAGCTGCAAGTAGTGTGGAAAAAGAGCTGCGCACCATTCCCAATCTCGGCAGCATCACCTCCACTGCGAGCCTCGTGCGCCCCGAAATTGCGGTACGCCCGATTGCCGGTCGCGCGGCAGAACTGGGCGTCAGCGCAACCTCGATGGCCGAGACGCTACGGGTAGCCACTGTCGGTGACTACGATCAGGCGTTAGCCAAATTAAACCTCGCTCAGCGGCAAGTGCCCATCGTGGTTCGCCTCGCCTCCAGCGCGCGGCAAGACCTTGATTTGCTCGGCCGACTCACGGTGCCCGGCAACAAAGGCCCGGTGCCGATCAACAGCGTTGCGACGCTCGAAGTCACCAGCGGCCCCGCCGTGATTGATCGCTACGACCGCTCGCGCAACGTCAATTTTGAGATTGAGCTGTCGGGCTCGCCACTGGGCGACGTGGTGAATGCGGTCAAGGAATTGCCGAGCATCAAGGGCTTGCCGCCTGGCGTGGAGGTGCGTGAAGTCGGCGATGCCGAAGCATTGGCCGAACTGTCCGCGAGCTTCATTCTGGCGATGGCGACCGGCGTGCTCTGCATCTATATCGTGCTCGTGATGCTGTTCAAGGATGTGTTGCATCCGTTCACGATTCTGGCGGCATTGCCGTTGTCGTTTGGCGGCGCTTTCCTCGGTTTGCTGGTGACTGGAAAAAGCCTGTCGATGCCGTCCTTCATCGGGCTGATCATGCTCATGGGGGTGGCGACCAAGAACTCGATTCTGCTCGTCGAATACGCCATCGTCGCCCGCCGTGATCGCGGTATGACGCGGTTAGAGGCGTTGCTCGATGCCTGCCACAAACGCGCAAGACCGATCATCATGACGACCGTCGCGATGGCGGCGGGGATGCTGCCGATTGCGATTGGTACGGGTACGGCTGACCCGAGCTTCCGCTCGCCAATGGCCGTTGCCGTGATCGGTGGCTTGATAACTTCTACGTTCCTGTCGCTGTTGGTCATACCGCCGGTGTTCACACTGGTTGATGACATTGAGCACGGGCTCAAACGCGGTGCGAAGTGGGTCGGCGAGCGTTTTCGGCGCAAGCCGAAAGCGGTGGTTCCAGCGGAGTAAAAAAGTGCGTTGCGTGTAGGGTGCGCATCAGAATGCGCACTGAGATTGCACTCACGTCATCGTTGATTTTTCGAACCGACGGTGCGCACTTCGGTGCACACCCTACCGGTCACGTTTCGACGTAAATTGACTCCTGATTCGGAAGCTGCTTCGGCTTGGGAGTCGTCATCCTGAGCATGGCGAAGGATCAGTGCGCTCACTATAACTCGCTCCACGACGCTCAATCCTCGCCACCTGATATTTCGCTTCACTCAACATGACAAACTTCCCGAAACGCTACCTTACTGAAAATTCGTCCCGCAGTTGCCATTGATCTGACGCGCCACGTGCTCCAAGGCGTTGCGATGCCGGTTCCGGCGGTGACGGCGGTTCCGGAGAAGCCTAGCATGGCGCGCAGCAGGATCAAGCCCTCGGCGGTGGCCGAGAGCGTGTTGTCGGCGTTCATGTCGAGGTTGAACTTGAATGCGGCGTTGCCTGTGGAGGTGACGAATGGGAAGGCGACGCCGCCGGTGATCAGGTTCGTGACGGCCGTGCCGGATGGACTAGCGGCGTTGTGGCGAACGGCGATGTAGTCGCCCGACAGGAAACTGTACTGTTCCGAAAACCAGCCCGAAACAAAGCCTGAACAGGCCGCCGGCAGATTGGTGCAACAGCCCGGTGTATTCGTTGCGCAAATCTGGCTGCCCGCTTGGCCGGAGAGGTAAGCGGGCTGGTTGCTGCGCGGCGTGGGCGTGACTGTTAGGTGCACTT
>JBBRVM010000670.1:0-1873 GCA_038246865.1 Burkholderiales bacterium | reverse complement strand
TAGCTACCGCACCGATCACAAGCGCATCCTTGTCAAACTGCAGGATAAGCACCTCCAGTCCTATCAGAAGGAACAGGACTGAGTTCAGGATTTCATCGATCAATGTCCAGAGGCCAAATACATAGGTCTGTGTGCGATCGCTCATGGCATCGCGCGGCCCGTGATGACCAATGAGGAGCCCCGCCGCCACGACCGCCAGGGGACCGCTGAGGTGCAGGCGCTGGGCAAGAGCGTAAGTCGCGGTCACCAGCGCCAACGTGATCAGGACCTCAATCCCGTAGTCGTCTATCAGTCGCATCGCCCAGTATGCGAGATAGCCTACCGCAACGCCAAGCAGCAGCCCACCGCCCGCTTCGACGACAAGCAGTTCGGCGATAGCCGGCACCGTTACCGTGCCGCCATCGGCGCCTGTGGCGAACAAGACCATGATTGTGAAAAGCACGATTCCCACACCATCGTTGAACAGCGACTCTCCCTGCATATCGACCTCGAGATGAGAAGGAATCTTGATGTTCTTGAGTATGCTCATCACCGCAACCGGATCGGTCGGGCTAATGAGCGCACCGAACACCATGGCCCACGGTAAGGTAAGCGGCACATCAAGTATTTTGGCGGCCTGCCAAATGGTCAAGCCGACAATCACTGTGGACACGACGGTGCCAAAGGTGGCGAGCACGCCGACCTGCAGGGCGCGGCTGCGAAGTTGCCCTAGATCGACATGAAGCGCCCCGGCGAATAGCAGGAAGGCCAGCATTCCGTCCATGACGACAGCGCGGAAATCGATCTGCTCCAGCGCACTGGTCAGCGGGTCGAACAAGTGCTGCTCAGGCACGGCGAAATCGATGGCGACAAGAATGAGCGATGACACAACGCTCATGACAAGTAAGCCGATGGTGTGGGGCATCAGCAGGAACTTGTGGTTGACCCATCCGAGCAAGGCAGAAAGCGTCAAAAGCGTCGCGGCGAGCTCAAAAATGGAAAACATGTTGCCCTATTTCCTATCGTTTAATGCATTGAGCTCAGGCGCTGGAAGCAATGTGAATCATGGCCGCCATGAACCTCAAGAAAGGTCTGGCGCGCGATGACGATTATCTGCGTATTACTCCATTGCCTCGGGATTCACTATCGGCATCAGGGCTGCGTTCAATTTTGAAATGAAGATAATCGTTCCAAAGGCGATCAGTCCAAAAGAATCCGTATGTATCTGACGACGGACAACCCTTTCGGATGATGTTATTGGCGCAAACGTATGATGATCGATTATGGAGTGGTCGGGACGATTGTAACGTGCAGCCAGCTGTGCTTCGGCGATCGCCATGCCGATCGCATTGGCCATGCCCTGCCCGAGCGGTCCAGTGGTGATTTCCACGCCAGGCGTGGAGCCGCGTTCGGGATGACCTGGCGCCTTACTGTTCCATTGGCGAAATTGCCTGATATCGTCCAGTGAAAGCTCATATCCGGTCAGATGCAGCAGACTGTAGAGCAGCGCCGAACCATGTCCGGCAGATAGCACGAAGCGGTCGCGATTGACCCAATGCGGATTGCGCGGGTTGTGCTTGAGCCAGCGTGCCCACAGCACGTAGGCCATCGGCGCTGCGCCGAGCGGCAGGCCCGGGTGGCCACTGTTGGCCTTCTGCACCATGTCCACGGACAGGAAGCGGAGGGTGTTGATGCATTGCTGGTCAAGCTGGTTGGGCATGGCGAACTCCTGATTGGGCCAATTGTGTTTGAATATAGGTCTCGCGGTGTCATTGTGCGGCGAGCGCCGTAGCCACTATGCGCTGCGCTTCCCGCAGCATAAGTTGCAGATGCGCTTTGTCCTTGAAACTCTCCGCGTAGATTTTGTAGATGTCCTCGGTGCCTGAAGGACGGG
>JBBRVM010000669.1:0-1878 GCA_038246865.1 Burkholderiales bacterium | reverse complement strand
CGCGGATCTAAGGGGTAAGCACTTTGCAGTCTGGGGGCTAGCGTTCAAGCCAGATACCGATGACATGCGGGAAGCCACGTCGGTCGTACTCATCAACGATTTGCTGGAGCGCGGCGCAAGTGTGACGGCTTATGATCCGGTTGCCACTGACGAGGCCAAGCGGATATTGGGTGGCAAACCCAATTTATCCTTCGCGTCGGACGCTGCTGCGGCGCTGGTCGGCGCCGATGCACTGGTGATTGTCACGGAATGGAATGAATTCAAACAGTTTTGTCTGCAACAGCTGGCAGAGCTGATGACGCAGCCCATCGTTTTCGACGGGCGCAATCTGTTCGATCCGAAGGCCGCGCGTCACGCGGGCCTGACATATCACGCCATAGGGCGCAGGTAATTCCGCGTTGCGTTGGATGCACAAAACCAACACCCCGCTGTCATCCTGAGCCCCAAGCGAAGGATCAGGTGGCATGCGAAGAGGGTTCTCCTTCGCTGCTGACTGTGGGAAGCAAAGTGATCCTTCGCTATCTCTCAGGATGACAAACAACCATCGTCCCGCCGTCATCCTGAGCCTCAAGCGAAGGATCGGGTGGCATGCGACGAGTTCACTTCTTCGTAGCCAAAAGTGAGGGACAATATCCTATCTATAGCCCACAGTGCTGTACTTGCCGCTACATGCTTAACAAGAAAGTATTCAAAACCAAGACGTTTGACCGTTGGGCAAAAAAGCCGCCACGTTGCGTATGCGGGTCGCGGCAAGCCGCTCCTACATGAACAAAGCAAACAGTGTTGAGCCCAAGGTCTACTCTTCGGCCCTGCGCGAGTGCAGTTTGAGCGTCACACCTGCCGCGCTCATCTAGAAGCGGTAAGCCAGCGCATAGCTCACAAAGTACGCCACCGCGAGGGCCACTAACACGGCTGTCGGCGTGTGAAACATTGCAGCTAATCACATAAAGCTCATTGCTCAACGAGAAACTGCGTTGCCGTCACGATACGAATGCCGCGATAGGGCGTCATCGAGAGCAGGTGCTTTTTATCGCCTGAGACTAAAAAATCCGCATTGGCCGCCAAGGCGATGGAAAGAAATTTGTTGTCCTTCGGGTCGCTGCAATCGGTCACGAGCTCTGTCGGTTCGACCCTTATCGCGTTTCCGAGGTAGTTATCGAGGAACTGTTCTCGAGATACCCCGGTGTTCGTAAAGTAGCGGTCGAATTTCATGCGTTGAATCACGCTCGCGATTTCGTCGAGCGTTTCTGTCGATATGAAAATCATGCACTCCGCAAATGCTTTGTCAGTTGCCTTGGCAGGAGTGGAGCCTGGAATGATTGCGCCGCTGATCAGTGTGTTCGTGTGGAGAACGACTTTCTTACTTTTCGCGTTCTTCATCGATCAACGCGTTTAGCGCTTCAAGCGAAACCTCTCGTGCCGCCTGCGGTGCATCTTTCTCGCGTGCCTCCAGCCACCGCCCCATTCTCATCGCAGAAGCTGCTCGCAGTGCTTCAATTCCATCCTGGTAGCGCATGATGAGCAATGTGGGGCGACCGTATTGGGTGACGGTCACCGGTTCACCGCCTTTCGCGATGTCGGCCACTTCGCCGAAGCTGGCCTGTACTTTCGCAGAGGTAACGGTTTGCATTGACTTAGTTCAGCTGTTAGAGGTTTTGGATATGTTATCTAATTTAGGCAGGAAGTCAATTGATACGGCGTATCAATGTTTAGCGGCTGTGGACGAGCGTTAAATAGGGGAACGTGTACCTTCGACCCTGCGACAAGGTGAGTCAGGCCAGAAGCAATATTGCCGACTGCCTTGACCGGTAAAACACGAAGCGCACCTCTAAAAATTCATTGGTGGGGCGCATTGTCTCGTCGCGCGCTGCTCGCAAT
>JBBRVM010000668.1:0-1923 GCA_038246865.1 Burkholderiales bacterium | reverse complement strand
GCCTATGCGCGCTGGGCTGGCGCGCGGTTGCTGACTGCGTGCTCCCACTCCGCTTCAGTCGGCAACCGCGCGCCAGCCCAGCGCGCATAGGCGTCTGCCTCAAAAAAACTGACGTGACAGACCGGTGCGTCCAGATCTAGTGCCTGCGTTCCGTACAGCGTAAATTCGGTCCACGCGCCGCGCTCTTCTCGCCAGTACATCGGCGCGCACCAACGATCAAAGCGCACCCGATCCCAGCCGTCTGAGAGCCAGAGATCGTGTCGTGAGTAACCGCCGTCAGCGATGAATGCCAGGTATTCGCGATTGCTTACGAGCCGATTGGCGATTTGATACGGACGCAGGAAAACCTGATGACGCGGCGATTCGTTATCGAACGCAAATTGCTGATTTTGCTCGGCGTCGTGACCGATTTCAACCAGACCGCCCGTTAAGGATGACCACGCAGTCGCACTTTTCGTCGCAACCATATTTTCGGCAACAGCCTCCAGATACACCGGTGCAGACGGGTTCATCGAGAGCATGTGTTTCAGGTCGGTCAGCATCAATTCCTGATGCTGCTGTTCGTGATTGAGCCCCAGCGTTACCAGGCTGTGCAACGCCGCAGCCTGCGAGGTTGTCGCAAGAAATTCAAGCATCGCCGCGTCAACATGAGCCCGATATTTCCGAATGCGGTCGAGCGAGGGTCGCGAAATCAGTCCGCGCTCGGTGCGCGGAGGCTTGTCGCCAATCCCGTTGTAATAGCTGTTGAACAACACCTTGAACGCCGGATCAAACGCGCGGTAACTGTCCGCGTAAGGCTCAAGAATGAAAGTCTCAAAAAACCAGGTCGTATGCGCCAGATGCCACTTGATAGGGCTCGCATCCGCCATCGATTGCACCTGACAATCCTCGGGCGAGAGCGGCGCGGCGAGCGCATCGGTTTGTGCGCGCAGGCGGGAAAACTGATCGGACAATGAAGGCTGCGCGATCGCGTTTCTGTCTACGCTACTCACGGAAGATTCGGGCTTTGTTAATTGATGCATGCTTCCTCGTCTTTGTGCAGCCTTATCGCCATTTGCGGGCGACATCCCCGTCTTGCAAGCAAAACAGCCTGCAAAAGCCCATTTGTCGTAGAGATGGTACGTTGAAATCGTCCATCTGGTTTCAGTCGCCACTCCGCCACAGTTCCTGACAGCCAAAGGCGCCGAAGGCAGGGAACGCCGCTTGATGCCGCTCAGCGCAGATAGTTCGAAACCTGCGCCCGATCGGGTGCCCCGATGCGTCCGCCGAACACTTTGCATTTGAGGCTCGCCGCGACACAGGCGAAGCGCGCGCTCTCGTGCGCAGACATACCCTCAATCAGGCCGAGCGCGTAGGCACCGTGGAAGACGTCGCCCGCGCCCAGCGTATCGACCGCAGTGACCGAGAGGCCGGTTGCATGTTCAATCTGGCCTGTACCTTTTTCGAGCCAGAAGAAGCCCTCTGCGCCGCGCGTAACGCCGACGAACGCCTCAGGCAACATTGCGTGAACCCGCTGAAGCTGCGAGCGCACGTCGCCCTCTCCCACATGCGCAGCGAGGCCCGTTTCGCTGTAAAGCACGTGCGTTGCGCGCCGCGCTAAATCCTCGAGTACACCGGGCGCGCCGACTTCGGCATCGAGAATCGCTGGAATACCCGCGGCCTGCGCCGCGTCAAGTACCGCCGCTGCGCCCTCGGGCCAGCGCACTTCTGTGAGCACCGCTGAGAATTCGCCGTTTGCGATGCGATCCAGCGGCAACCACGTCGTGTCGTTCGGCAACGCCGGGTCGTGTCGCGGAATCACGATGCGCTCGCCGTCGCCATCAATCACGACCGAGCAGAACGAGCCTTTCACGCCCGGTACGTAGCGGACCTGCGAGCAATCGAGTCCTGCTTCGGTCAATGACGCGATGGCTGCGCGACTAT
>JBBRVM010000667.1:0-1926 GCA_038246865.1 Burkholderiales bacterium | reverse complement strand
GCTCGGGGCCTGGATCGCATTTGGAGCGCTCAGCGTGTCAGGGATCGAACAGCCGAAGTATGAGGTTGTCAGGCAAGCCAATGGATACGAGGTGCGCCGCTACGCGCCGACAATTGTCGCTGAAACCGATATGCCGACACTCGGCATGATGGATCGCGGCGCTGGCTTCAGGGCGCTTGCTGGGTATATCTTTGGCGGCAACAGCACGCGCGGCAAAGTTGCGATGACTGCGCCCGTCGTCATGGATGCCCCGTCTGCGGGCTCGCAAAAGATCTCGATGACGGCGCCCGTCGTCATTTCGCCAAGCGGACCGGAGCCCGCCGGTAATCCCGCGAATTCGACCGCTCCGCGTCCGGGGACCATGCGTTTCGTGATGCCGTCCCAATTCAAGACGATCGCTGACCTTCCGGTGCCAAACGATCCGCGTGTCCGGCTGGTCGAAGTGCCGGCGCGCTCCGTCGCTGTGGCGGCGTTTTCATGGTGGGCAACCGAAGGCCGCGTCGCGGCGAAATCGGCTGAGCTTGTCGCCGCCCTTGCCCGCGACAAGACCGAGGTGATCGGCGCTCCGGCGCTGGCGAGCTACAATCCGCCGTTCACGCCCCCGTTCATGCAACGTCACGAGATCATGGTCGAGGTGCGGTGACGGGGCGGTCTCGACTAAGGGCGGATCGGAGTAATCCAAAGCTTGGACGGTGCGATCAGAACCGCTATTATCGGCCCACGTACTCTGATCGGATCAAGACCATCATGCCGAAAATCGATCGCATTACCCATGATCCGGCCGTAATGGGTGGGAAAGCCTGTATCCGCGGACTTCGGGTAACTGTTTCGACTGTTCTTGGTCTGCTGGCAGCGGGACGGGATCGCGATGAAATTCTCGCTGCCTATCCATATCTTGAATCGGCTGACATCGATCAGGCACTTTCATATGCGGCTTGGCGACTCGAGGAGCGCGAATTCGCCCTGGCTGGCGAATAGTGGAACGAAATTGAGCTGCGTCAGGCATCACAGATCGTCGGGCATGAGGCCGGTGTTTTTCGAGATGCGAGATAGCATTCGCGGACCAATCTCGTCGCCGTCGTGGAACGCGAAAACAAAGTCTGGCCAGCCGTCTCGCTCAAGCACGCGATGGGAACCGATGCCTTCAAGCGCGGCAAGGACTCGGCGTGCTTTGGCAGAAGAAAATGTCGGAGCCATCAAGCCGAGCGCCTTTCAGCTTTGAGACAATCTATAGCCCGGTTGAGTAATCGATCTCCGTGCGGTCGTTGGTCCAGAGGAACGGCGTCGCGGATGACCGTTATGAATTCCATAAAGGGCGTTGGCTGCCGGTCAGCAGAACCGGTGCCTTCATTGTGGAAGCTCGTTTTCCCGCCCATCCATCGATAACAAGCGATCAGATGCTCCGCAAAAATATCCAATTGCAGCGTTTCCGGCTGGACGCGTTTGCCGCGCCAAGGGTCGGGCTGAAACTGCTTGTCATTAAACAGCGTCTGCCCGATGAGCGGAGAAAACCGCTTTTTCAACTCGTCGTTGGAAAGGCCAAAGAATTCGTCGGCTTGATCTGCGTATTTCAAAAGTCGACGGAGATTGTAGGCATCCCAGTTGACTTCGGCGAGATATGATGTTCCGCCGCTTGGCTTGGAAACCTGCGGTGGCAAACCTGCATGCTTTTGGTCCATAGCCAGAAAAGTTAACCCAAGTTGCTCAACTGCGATCCGCTCAGCTGCATCTCTCGGCTTCAAAAGTGCGTCCAAGAATTTAGCACTTCGCTTAGCCCGTTGAGCAACAGATAACTCTCCAAGCAATCGTTTCGTATGGCAACTAACCTTTTCAAGATGCTCTTGAACCGGCTTTACGGCCACTTTGGTCTTGTCGGCGATACAAATTGCGTTCGTTAGGCCAGTGGCGGCCTTGCCAAGAGTGGTG
>JBBRVM010000666.1:0-1927 GCA_038246865.1 Burkholderiales bacterium | reverse complement strand
TGATCAGATCAACGATGCGCCGCGAATAGGCTCGCAGCATGCATCCCTGATCGGTCATCTTGATGCTGGTGGTGCGTTCGCGAATGGCATTGAGCGCTTTCGACGCAGCACCGCGCCACCACGCATCGCCACGGCGCAAATCGCGAATTGAACCGACGTAGTCATGACCTGCGTGATAGGCGGTCAACAGTTTGTGAATTTCTTCAGGCGGATTTTGCAGATCGGCATCTAGCGTCACGGCGACTTCGCCACGCACCTGTGCGAAGCCCGCCATGATGGCCGCGTGTTGGCCAAAATTGCCAGAGAACAGGACAACGCGTGTGACTTCGGGTCGCTTCGATTGTTGGTTCAGCAGCAATGCGGGCGTGCGGTCTTTGCTGCCGTCGTTGATGAAGATGACCTCGTAGGAAGTACCCGATGCGGCAATAGCGTCCAGAGCGGGGTAGAGCCGCGCGAACAATTCCGGCAACACAGCTTCTTCGTTGTAAACCGGGATGACCACGGATAACTTGGGGATCGTCATTCAGCGACGCGCCTTTTCGAGAACAGAGGCCAGACTATCGCACACGTAGTCAACGTCGGCCTGGTTGAGACCCGCATGCAATGGCAGCGTCAATGTCGTGTCAGCAACCAGCTCGGTATTTGGCAAATCGCCTTCTTTCCATCCTTGTCCTCGGAACAGCGACGTGAGATGCGGCGATTCGTACGACACGCTCGTGGCGACCCCGTGTGCCTTCATCGCGTCCATGATCTCCGCACGTGACAGCGTCAGTTGATCAAGCGGCAAGCGAATCGCGAACAGGTTCCAACTATGACCCGCTTCGTCGCCTGGGTGACCGGCGTGCGGCAGCAAAGATTCATCGAGGATTGATTTCAGACGAATCAAGTAGTGACGGGCGAGCTGACGACGATGCTGGCAGAAGGCGTCCAGTTTCTTAAGCTGCGCACGTCCAATCGCCGCGCTCACGTCTGTCATGTTGAATTTGCCGCCCGGAAAATCGACGTCTCGCGTCTGATCCGGCAAGCGACTGATGCCATGGAATCGCAGCACTTCCACCCGCTTTGCATCAGCGAGGTCATTGCAGACGAGCGCGCCGCCCTCAATGGTGGTGATGTTCTTGTTCGGGTGAAATGAGAAGAGGGTGATGTCACCGAACGAGCCAATCGCTTTGTCTTGCCACGATGAGCCAATTGCAAGCGCGGCGTCTTCGATCACGCGCAAATTGTGAAGTTTTGCGAAGGCGTGAAGCGCGTCCATATCGCACACTAAACCAGCGTAATGTGTCGGGATGATGGCTTTAGTTTTTGCTGTAACGCGTCGTGCAGCGTCTGCCAGATCAATGTTGCGCGACTTCAAATCAACGTCCACAAACACAGCCTTCGCGCCTACCTTTTCCACCATGTTGCCACTGGAGAAAAACGTTTGCGCGCCGATCAATACCTGGTCTCCGGCACCGATGCCGAGTAGCTGCAGCGCCACTTCCAGAGCTGCAGTTTCACTGGTCAACAGCCGCGTCGGTCGTCCACCGAAATAGGTCGATAGCTCGCCCTCGAGCGCAACCACATTAGGGCCGGACGCGATCCAGCCAGAGCGCAAAACGGCGTCGGCCGCAGCGAATTCTTCCTCACCCAGCGAGGGCGCGGCGAAAGCTATGGGTTTTCTGATTGAGGCGAGTGTTGTCATCTTGAGCGAAGCGAAAGATCAGGTTGCATGCAGCGAAAGTTGTAAGTGGCAGCACCGGTTGCGTACAACGTGATCCTTCGTCCGAGACTCAGGATGGCAGTACCCCTTTTACTTGCTGACCGTATTTGAAACGAGTATGACGCCAACCACGATCAGGCCGATGCCGACCAATTTTTGCGCGGTGATCGATTCACCGAATAGATACCAGGCCGCAGCTGCGTTGACCACATAGCCAATGGATAC
>JBBRVM010000665.1:0-1941 GCA_038246865.1 Burkholderiales bacterium | reverse complement strand
TAGCGCCCACCCAGGTAGCGATTTCCCGCTCCCTCTGGTGCATCAGCGCCTCGCCCATCGCCCACTGCATCCCCGTCCGCATGTTGCGGATTGTCAGATCAACGACCTGCCTCTCCGCCCGCTCCTTGATATCGTTCAACGCCCACAGCAAGCCCATCGCCAGCGAGCCAAGCACCACCAGAACTACCGCCCCCTGCATCCAGTGCGAAGCCGCGTAGTAACCCAGGCTTCGGGGCTCATGCGAAATCATCGCTTGATCGCCACCTTCCCCAGATCCCACATCGGCAGGAAGATGCCCAACGCCAGGATCAGCACCAGGATGCCGAGCATGACGATGAGAATCGGCTCGATCTGCTGCCCCAGTGTCTTGAGTTCGTATTCGACTTCTTGCCGGTACATGTCGCCGATCTCGTTCATCATGTCATCGACGGCACCGGATTCTTCGCCAACGGCAACCATCTGCAGCACCACCGGCGTGAAGATGCCGGAACTGATTGACGCACGCAACAGGCTTTCGCCGCGCTCGACGTTCTCGCGCATGCCTTCGATACAGCGCGCGACATAGCTGTTATCCACCGTCTGGGCTGAATTCGACAGCGCCTGCATGACCGGCACGCCGCTGCGAATCCCCAGTGAAAAACTGCGGGCAAACCGTGACAGCGCGGCCTTGTGCAGAATCTTCCCGGCAATCGGGAACTTGAGCGACGTTCGATCCCAAATGTAACGCCCATTGACCGTTCCCACCCAGGAACGAAAGGCAACAACACAGCCGATCACAAGGGCAAGCATGAGTGGCCAGTAGGCGACCATGAACTCGGAAAAGCCGAGCAGCACGCGTGTCATCATCGGCAATTCGGCGCCAAATCCGGCAAAAACCTTGGCAAAGGCCGGGATCACAAACAGATTGACGATAACGATGGCGATGGCCATGGCGATCACCACAAACATCGGGTAGCGAAGTGCCGTCTTCACCTGTTCGCGCATGTAGCGCTCAAATTCAAGGTGCTCGAACAAGCGGAAGAAAATTTCTTCTAACAAACCCGTGGCTTCGCCAACGCGCACCATCGAAAGGTAGAACGATGAAAACACACGTGGATGCCGTGCCAGCGCTTGCGACAACTCCCGCCCGCCTTCCAGGCTTTCCCGAATCTCGCCGATGACGCGCTTCATTTCCGGATTGATCGCCGCATCCTGCAAACCGCTCAGCGCACGCATGATCGGCACGCCGGACTTGAGCAGCGTATGCATCTGCCGGCTGAACAGCAACAGATCGATATGAGTGATCCTTTGCTTGAACAACGTGACATTCATGCTGGAACCGGATTTGGCGGTTCGGGATTTGGTTTCCTTTACCTCGACCGGCGTCAGCCCCAGGCCGCGCATGACATCAACGACCGCACCCGCATTGGCTCCGTCGAGCACGCCCTCGATGAGCTGCCCGCCGGTGTTGCGTCCTTTGTAGGCGAAGGTCGGCATCGTCAGTCTTCAAACTGATTGCTGATGCGCATCGCTTCGTCGATGGTCGTGCGGCCCTTCACGACCAGGCGCACCGCATCGCGGCGAAGAGTCTCACCCGCCATCTGTTTGCGCGCCACTTGCACGAAGGTTCCGGTGTCATCAACGTTGATGGCTTCGACGATTTCGTTGGTCATTTCGAGCATCTCGTAGACGCCAGTACGCCCCGTATAGCCTGTCCCGCCGCAATGCGCACAGCCTCGGCCCTGCATGTATTTGCGCTGATCAACCGTATCGCCGAGTTCGTAGCGCAACCACTCGTGCTCGTGCGGTGCAGGCGTATGCGGCTCGGCGCAGTTTTCGCAAATGACACGCACCAGCCGCTGTGCAAGCACCAGTTGCAGCGACAGGGCCACCATGTAGCGCGGCACGCCCATATCGAGCAGGCGGATCGGTGTGGAAATGACGTCGTTGGTGTGCAGGGTG
>JBBRVM010000664.1:0-1957 GCA_038246865.1 Burkholderiales bacterium | reverse complement strand
CCTCCGTGCCAAACATTCTCCGGCAGGCTACAGCAGATTTGGGTAAGCAGTCATCCGCCTGGCGTGCGGTGTATCGTGACTCAAGTGATGCTACCGCGTTCAGGCAATGGCTGGGCATGATGATGCATCCTCGTCATCGTTTCGACATGGCCGAGGGCTATGGATTCAGTCCTGCCTCCAGCTGGGCGGGCTTGCTTTCCTACCGCTATCTCAAGCTCTTCACTAAACTCGGCGGGCGGTTATACAGCGACCGATCGCTTGATTCTGCGGAGAAAACAGCGGCGCTCTTGCAACGTGAGCGAATCGTGAGCTATGTGGTGCGGAACGAGCACCTTGAGGCCGACCTGATCGAGGCGATAACACGCGCGGGTTACGCTATTTCACCTTCCGACCGCGAGGCATTGATCGCGGCGAGCGCCGCGAAAACCAACGCGTCGGTGCGAATGGAAACGGCGCACTACTATGATGACGAAACACTCGCGCTGATTGAGCGACGGGAGCAACTGATCATTTCCGAGCACGGCTACTCAGCACCAACCCTGCGGCCATGAGTTTCGGAGCACGCGCCATATTGCGCCAGCTGTACCGCAGGCTTGTTCCAGCGCCGCATCGGCGAGCCATTTACCGGGCACTGTATCCGGGAGAGTTTCGCGCTCTTCGAACGGCGGTACATCCATCGCCCAAAGGCACGTTTTCGCTACGAAAATACGACGAGCTCCAAACCATTTTTGTTCACACGCCCAAGGCGGCTGGAACGTCGGTAGCGCTCAGTATTTTTGGTGAGTTGCCCTATCACCACACGGCGCTTGACTACCGAGCCATATTTGGTCGACAAACATTTGCGGCGTACTTCAAGTTCAGCTTTGTTCGCAACCCATGGGACCGCGTCTTGAGCGCCTACGAGTACTTGCTGCGCGGCGGGTGGAACACCAAGGACACGGACTGGGCCGAGAAACACCTACGCCACTACTCCAGCTTCGAAGATTTCGTATTGCATGGCCTGCGTCTTCCTGCGGTGCAAAGGTTCATGCATTTTCGTGCGCAAAACGAGTTCGTGTGTGATCTCTGGGGACGGTTTCTTGTTGATTACCTTGGCTACTTCGAGACTATCTCTGCCGACTTCGAGGCGATCAGCAAGCGCGTTGGGGTTTCGGGGACGCTCGCGCATGAAAACCGCGCCGTCAACAAGGACTACCGCGCCGCCTACACATCCGAGATGCGCAAAATCGTTGGGGAAACCTATGCACGTGACATCAGACTGTTCGGCTACTCGTTTGACGGCATCCGGAACCGGCGAGACATCGGCCGCTAGCGAGGTATTCCCCTAATGAAAAGAACCTTGTTGGTTTCTAGTAGTGGAACGCACGACAGCTGATGGAAGCGTTCGGCTGCTAGCTACCGGCCGAGTTTGAAGGGAAGCTTTATGCCGCCAGTGCGGACCTCGCCGAACTGGTATTCCAATAAACAGTCTCCTCGAATTTCGAAGCGATTCAGGGTCTCCTCGGAACCGAGGGTGATCCATTCTCTCTGTTCTTCCCATGCGAATTCTGATCTTTGAGTCAGGCCTCGGCCCATCCTCCCCGGCACACACCTGGTCGGCAGCGCTGACCAGAGCCGGAGCGACTTGCAAGGTTGTGACAAACTCTGCGTTGCGCTCCGCACAGGATTGGCAGCGGATCGTACGCCTTTTCGATCTGATTGTCGTGACGACCTACAAGGGATTCAATCGTCGTGAGCTTGCCCTTCTCGCGTTGGCCGCGCTGCAAAAGCCACTGGTTCGCGCATGGGTTGGAACTGATGTGCTCAACGCGAATCGGTTCGAAGCGTCGCGTAGGCGGGCACAGCTTCTCGACCGCTTTGTCAGTCTCAATTTGGCGAAGGGCGAGCACTTAGTCTCAGAGTTACGGTCGATCGGAATATCTTCAATCAGAGCAACAACCGTCATCGAGCCGCCAGT
>JBBRVM010000663.1:0-1969 GCA_038246865.1 Burkholderiales bacterium | reverse complement strand
ACTTTGCTGCACGTCTCAAACCACCCTCGTGGAGACACCCGTTCGGTACCGACGATCTTGGCCAGGATTTGCTGGCGCGCATGCTTTACGGTGGCCGTATCTCCATGGCGGTAGGACTTGCCGCAATGTTCATCGCCATTGTTGTAGGCACCGTCATAGGCGCGATTGCTGGCATGTCGCGCGGCATCGTAGACACGGCGCTGATGTGGGTTACCGACCTTTTCCTGTCCCTTCCGCAACTGCCGCTGCTACTGCTGATCATCTACCTCTTCCGCGATTCACTGAAAAAAGTGGTCGGGCCGGAAGTGGGGGTTTTTGTGCTGGTGGTTGTAGTGATTGGCGGCTTTCGATGGATGCCTGTCGCGCGCTTGGTGCGGGCGCAATTTTTGTCGTTACGCGAGAAAGAATTTGTCGAAGCCGCGCGCGCGCTGGGAGCGAGTCGCACACGACAAGTCGTCCGCCATATCATGCCGAACGCGCTCGGTCCGGTGATCGTCGCAGGCACGATTGACGTCGCCGCAGCGATCATTGCGGAGTCCACGCTCTCCTTCCTCGGGCTCGGCTTTCCGCCCGACATCCCGACATGGGGGCGCATGCTTTTTGACGCCAAAGACTATCTCGACATCGCGCCATATTGGGCATTGTTCCCCGGCATGTTGATCTTTTTGACGGTGCTCTCGATTAACTACATCGGTGACGGCCTGCGCGACGCGCTCGATCCACGACGGGTGATGGGATGAGCACGATAGCCAAAGAGCGCATGCTCGAAATCAAAGACCTCAAGGTGTATTTCGACACCGAGGACGGTGTGTTGCACGCCGTTGACGGGGTGAGCTTTGGCATCGCTGCGGGCGAAACGTTGGGTGTGGTGGGAGAGTCCGGCTGCGGCAAAAGTGTGACTGCGAAGACGATCACCCGGTTGCTGGATATGCCTCCGGGGCGTATCGTCGGTGGCGAGATTCGCTGGAAAGGCAACGATCTGGTGAAGGCCAGCGACGAAGCTATTCGTGCGCTACGCGCACGCGAGATCGCGATGATTTTTCAGGAACCGATGACGTCGTTGAATCCTGTGTATAGCGTGGGCGAGCAAATTGCCGAGGTCGTACGCCTGCACGATAAATGCGGTCGCCGCGCCGCGATGGATCGTGCGACCGAGATGCTGCGTCTGGTCAATATTCCGAATCCCGAGAAGCGCGTTAACGACTATCCGCATCAATTTTCGGGCGGTATGCGCCAGCGCGTGATGATCGCCATGGCACTGTCATGTAATCCGAAATTGTTGATCGCCGATGAGCCGACCACCGCACTCGACGTGACAATTCAGGCGCAAATTCTCGACCTCATGAACGAGCTGAAAGAAAAGCTCGGCATGTCCATCATGCTGATCACGCACGCAATGGGTGTGGTCGCTGAAACGGCGCAGCGCGTGGTTGTGATGTATGCGGGCAAAGTGATTGAAGAAGCGAGCGTTGAGGATTTGTTCCGCACACCGTTGCATCCGTACACGCAGGGCCTGATTCGCTCGATTCCGCGCATGGATCTGGCGGCGACGCATAAGCAGCGGCTGGAGGCGATCGGTGGCTCGGTGCCCAAGCTCATCAACCCCGCGCCAGGATGCCGCTTCGCCTCGCGCTGCGCCCATGTTCGCGCTGAGTGCAAGGCCGCAACGCCGCCGCTCATTGAAGTCAGCCCCGGCCACAAAGTCGCCTGCGTGTTGCACGCTGCATGACGAAGATTTGTCATGTTGAGCCGCGCGAAACGTCAGATGGCTGCGGCTATTGCGCTGATCAGGAGAGAGTCGTGTGCGATCTGATCCTTCGCCATGCTCAGGTTGACAAATAAGTGAATACCGCCCAGCCCATGCCTGAAGCCCTCCTACGCGTAAAAAACCTGGTCAAACAGTTCCCGGTCAAGGGTGGTTTGTTCGGGCGTCAGGTCGACAAAGTTCACGCCGTTGACGGCGTCAGTT
>JBBRVM010000662.1:0-1978 GCA_038246865.1 Burkholderiales bacterium | reverse complement strand
TGGAGACGCGGGAATCCAGAATGGTGGCTCAACGCTAACGGTGGCGTAGCGCTACGTTTCTGGACTCCCGGCGCTGTGCGCCGAGAATGACGGCGACGTGTAAAGTGGGCACCCCGTGCCCACGCGTTCGAACCAACGTTGCATCCGTCAAACGTGATTCGTTTCCCGCCACCATCCACGTGGGCACGGCGATGCTACGCAAACCCGCCACCCTACAATTGTCCCCATGAAAGCCGTCATAGCCCAACTAAACCTTCTCGTGGGTGACCTCACAGGGAACTCCGCCAAAATTCTCGACGCTGCGCTCTCAGCAGCTGCCGTCAACGCGGATTTATTGCTGACCTCTGAGCTGTCCATTTGCTCATACCAGCCGGAGGATTTGCTCTTGAAGCCCTCCTTCATCGCCGCCTGCAAAGCGGAGGTCGAAGCGCTCGCTGAAAGACTTCCGCCTAAACTGGCCGCAATCGTCGGCCTGCCGTGGCGCGACGAGACCGGCCTCTACAACGCTGCTGCCGTGCTGCGCGGTGGCAAGATCGAAGCGATTTATCGCAAAATGGAGTTGCCGAATTATTCGGTGTTCGACGATAAGCGCTATTTCGAACACGGGAGTTCTGCCACGGTTGTCGAGATCGGTGGGCTGCAAGTCGGCGTGCTCATCTGCGAAGACGTATGGCTGCCGCGCGCCGCTACGCTTGCCAGGGCGTCTGGCGCGCAGGTGCTGGCGGTGATCAACGGCTCGCCGTACGACACCGAACATCTGGCTGCGCGCGAAGCAGCTTGCAAGGCGCGCACCGCAGAGCAGGGCCTGCCAATTCTGTTCTGCAATCTCGTCGGCGGACAAGATGAAATCGTTTACGACGGTCAATCGTTTGTAATGAATGGCGCAGGTGAAGTTACACAACGGTTGCCGGGCTTTGTTGAGGCAACTGCCGTTGTTGAGTTCAACAAAAGTGAGCCTAAACCCGTCCGCTACAACAGCCTGCCGTCCAAAGCGGCAGATGTTTATTCCGCGCTTGTCCTGGGCGTCAAAGACTACATCAACAAGAACCGCTTCCCCGGCATCGTGCTTGGCTTGTCGGGCGGCATTGACTCCGCCGTCGTGCTCGCCATCGCCGTCGACGCGCTGGGTCGCGACCGCGTGCGTTGCGTCATGTTGCCGTCAAAATTCAATGCTGACATCAGCCTCGAAGATGCCCGCTGGATGGCGGGCGTGCAGGGCATTCGCTACGACGAAATTCCGATTGAACCGGTCTATGAAGCGTTCGAAGCCGCGCTCGCCGACCAGTTCAAAGGCTACCCGGTCGACGCTTCCGAAGAAAACCTGCAATCGCGCATTCGTGGCACCATCCTCATGGGCATCTCAAACAAAACTGGCAATCTCGTGCTCACCACAGGCAACAAGAGCGAGATGACCACAGGCTACGCTACGCTCTACGGCGACATGGCGGGTGGCTTCGGCGTGCTCAAGGATTGCGACAAAGAACTCGTCTACGAGCTCGCCAATTACCGCAACACGTTAGGCCGCGTCATCCCCGAACGCGTGATCACCAGACCACCCTCTGCCGAGCTGCGCCACGATCAAAAAGATCAGGATTCGCTACCCGAATATCCGGTGCTGGACGAGATCATGTCGCTTTCGGTCGAGCACAATCTGAGCGCAGCAGAAATCGTTGCACGTGGGTTGCCGAAAGCAGATGTTGACAAGGTCGTTCGCCTGCTGCGTATCAATGAGTACAAGCGCAGACAAGCTCCCGTTGGGCCCCGAGTGACGCCGCGTGCGTATGGGCGTGACTGGCGTTATCCAATCACTAATGGATGGCGGGAGTAGCGTCCCGCTGACCGCAATCAAGTGTCGGCAACAACCCGAGCAAACATCCGAAAATCGTCGAGGTGTCGCGTGCAGATCGCGTGAACGATGGCCCAGTCCATCGCCTCGTATTGATGGACTGCGAGGTTGCGAAACCCCACCGCGCTTTTC
>JBBRVM010000661.1:0-1987 GCA_038246865.1 Burkholderiales bacterium | reverse complement strand
GACCTGGTCAGTTTCAAAAGCCAAACTCGAAGCATTGCGGCGTGAGCAAGCCGAGCTACAAAAACGCCTCACTGCTGCCAACGCGGCGTATGCACAGCGTGGTCTCAAAATCGATAAATGAAGTGGACCCACGAGAATCGAGTGCCTATCTGTCAGGATAGTTGTCGCAGAATCTGTGTGTCACTCGTCTGACATCGGGACCCAAACAAGACCGGTACGGGGTCAGGCTCAAAACCTTGAAGCAACAGGGCGTCCCGCCCGAAAACTGAGTGCCACCCGTCCGACATCGGGACAACGCTGTGGCTGGAGAATCGAGGGTCCCCCGTCTGACATCGGCGCAGGCAATTTCGTGATTTTGCAATTCCCTACTTGTTTGGTAGGTCCTCAAGCACACGTGCCGCCGCTTTACGAACAAGTTCATCTGAATCGGTGGCTTTGAGGACTTCGAGCTTTGATTTCAACGTTGCCGTGATGTCGTTAGTGTAACCAACAAACACCGATAATAACGTACATGCCACGAGACGGCTGCGCGCGTCGGGCGCGTGCAAAAAACTTTCCGCATTTACGATGTCAGCCGTGTTGACGCTTTCAATCATCACGCTCCAATCAAGCGACGTCTTCATCATCGCCGACCACTGGCGCAACGTACAACCGCACATATTCAGCTGCCCAACATCTGCTGTCTGGTGATTCGCGTTGTGCGGCGTCAAATCGACCGAGGCATCAAGCTGCTGCTCCATTTTGGGGAACGAGGCTCCAAGCTCGTGCGCTACTTGATCTGGGCTTTCTTGCAAAGCACCCACGTACTTGCCTTGCTCGTATACATCGACCTGTGCGTAGTCGAGCTCGCAGTACAAGATGTAGGAGGCTTGGCCGTTTGCGCTAGCACGCTCGGCAAGTTGCTGTTCCCCAGTGCGTTCGCTGCCTGGTTCATCGGACCAAACCGCGCAATAGGACTTCCGCCCTGATTTAACTCGCCAACCTTTTACGCCGTTTTCAAGTTCGCATTCATGTATCAATTTGCGCGTCGCAGGTTCAGTGGCCGAGACCAACACGACCCAGCATGGTCTAGTTCGCTTGAAGCCAAACATCTCGAACCAGTTAACATCTGTAAATGCTGATGTAAAGTAGATGCCAGCGATGGCCCGTGTTGGCGCAACCCAACATCGTTTGTCACCCGTCCAACATTCGGCGCGCTGAAAACCGCCGAGCTTCGATGAGAGTTTGCCATCGCGCTCTCGGGGTTGTGGCATTGTCGGGCGATGCTTCCTCCATTTCACGCGCCTCGTGGTGACAGCGACCTGAACCTCGCAATGCTGTCGTGTTTGGTGCATGCCGCCAGCATCGAAAGTCATCGCGCGCAGCGAGCAGCGACGCATTACTCGCGCGTTACTTTGCTTGGGCGATTGTCGTTGCAATGACAATGGCCGCAACCGTGCTCGGCCCTAGCAGCGCGGCGGCGGGTCCCATTCGCGTAGATGGTGGTTTCGGCCTTTCGCGCTTCCAGCAGCAGGCCAAGCCGCGGATCGGAACACCGCGCGGCGAACGGCTTGTTGAACATTCGGCCGTCACGCTTGCGACTTCGGTGACCTACGAGTTGCATCGCTACGTTGCGGTTGGCGCATTTGCGGAGTTTGATCGCACGACTCGACGGGCTGGGGAATTGGTGGGCTTCGATGCCGATGGTCGCGCGACGATCGACCCTGCTATCGGCGGGCTATCAACCGAACTTTGGGCTGGCGTCCTAGTGCGCGGACAATGGCGGTGGCTATTTGCCGATGTCGGCTATGGCCTGCTCACGCGCCGCTGGGATTCCGGCCGCAACGATTTGCCGGCCGCGGATGGATCAACCGATGGCGCATTCCGCGCGAGCGCCGCGGTGCGCTGGTTAATGAACGTTGGTGTGGCAATACCCGTGAGGCCACACCTTGCGGTCGTTCTCCGATTCGAATGGCGCATCCGCTACTATGATCAGCGCGGCGATCAG
>JBBRVM010000660.1:0-2009 GCA_038246865.1 Burkholderiales bacterium | reverse complement strand
TTGCACGCGAAAACATCCGAGTCGATCACGACCAAATATTGCGAGATGTACAAGACGCGCCTTCCGCGTCCGGACGTGGAAGCACTGGAGGCCCTGATCGGCGATACGCTGGCGCTGTTCGGCTACCCGGGCAGCGGCAAACGTTTTCCACTACCGGACCGGCTTGCGGCGCAATTCATCGAAAGCGACACGGTGACCAATCCGGAGAATGTCGCCTACCGCCGCTGGCACGAAATCCGGAGGAAGGAACGGCGTGACCAGCGCATCTGGAATCCCGAAGACCGCTCCAGCCTGCTGTGGGGCATGAATTGAGGTTTTCAGGAACGCCGCAGTAAATACTCACGGCGACAGCGTAAGCGGCTTGCGGCTCGGATGACCTGCTTCGCTGCCTGATTGAATCGGGTCGACTTAACGCAGACCAACTCCCTCTCCCCGCCTGCTGGCGGGGAGAGGCTTGGGGTGAGGGGTAACTACAAATCTATTGAACTTGCCCGTAATCGGTCTGGGGTTGAAAAACCACCGCATCCCCCACCGCGATCACCCCGCCCGCCAGAACCCACGCAGTGATGCCTCCGTGGCCGCGCATCGCGTTGTAACCGCCGACACCCAGCACCTCCTCCATGCGTGAGCACGGCTCGCACAGACCCGTACCTTCGAATACCACACCGCCGATTTCAAATGGCGCATCACGCAGCGCCAGCAGGTTGATGCCGGAGACCACCAGATTGCGCCGCAGCAGCGCGGGATCAACTGCATCGCGCCCGAGCAGCCTCGCCACGACATCAAGATGCTCGCGCTGGATCAGCGTGACCTGGCGCTTGCCGCCGGCGCGTTGCGCCTTGTGATCGCCGACGAGGCCGTGATCCGTCAGCACTTCGACATGGTTGAAGGATTGCAGCGGTGCGCGCCGCGCCGGGCGCAGACCGATCCATTCGAGCTTGCCCGCGCGGGGGAAGGTTTCCATCAGGGCGCATAGCGGACTGTCGGGATTCAATTTGGGCATCAGCGATCAGCCAGAATCGGAAAGCTGGCATAAACTATATAAGTAATTGATTTTATTATATATTTAACGCGAGCGCCATGTGCAACAAAACTTCACCCGTAGCCCGCAGGGAGCGCAGCGAATTACGCGATCAGGGGGCCCTCTCACCAAACATTCCACCTTGATCTCCAAACGCCCAATCCGCCGGCAAGATACCGTTCTTGATATACCGGTGCAATGTCGAATAAGGCCAATCCACCGCGCGCTTCACGTAACCGTGTTTGACCGGATTGATGTGCACGTAATTCACGTGCGCCTCGAAATCGCGTTCATCGCGAATCGTATGCTCCCAGTAGCGTTTTTGCCATGAATCGTAATCGCCGCGCCTGTCTTTTGTGAGCGGGACCCCGGCCTTCAACAGATCTCACGTCAATCGCAATTTGATCAAGCGTATGCGCCGCGCATAAGCAGCGTCGACCTCCGGCAAGGTCCACACCGCATGCCAGTGGTCGGGCAGGATCACCATCGCATCAATCTTGAACGGAATTTCGCGCCTCACCCCACGAACAATCTCGCGCAAGGCCTCGGCGTAATCCACCAGCAGCGTTTGCCGGCGGTCGTGCAGGTTCACGATGAAGAAATACGTGCCTCCAGCGACATGGTTGCGGCGATAGGAAACCATAGCGTATGTTATCCCGTAATACGCTTCGCTCCTTACGGGCTACGCTTGGCATGACATCCAAATATGACCTACCGCTTGGTTACAAATCAGCAAAGGACGCGATTGCTTTCGGCAGAGCCGAATTTCTCGGTTCTGTAACTTCCGATTTACCACATAATCGATCAGCCCTCGTAGCAAGCGACGACCTCATTCCACAGTTTGGTTATGTAGGCACTCAGTTCGACCAAAGCAGGGTATTGCTCCTCGGAATTAATCCAGGAAACGGAAATGATCTCGTGCGCAGTCGACAAGACAACACTATGATGCCTGCCCTACATCGCTTTGCTGCTGATGTTTCAATAACGT
>JBBRVM010000659.1:0-2009 GCA_038246865.1 Burkholderiales bacterium | reverse complement strand
CGAGGCCGAAGTCTGTGATGGCATCGGATACTCCACCGGGCCTGACCAACCCGAGCAGGTATACGGCCGGCTATGGCTGCCACTTGAAGAGGAGTTCACCTTCGAAGCGGGAGAAGTAGCCCGCGTCGAGCTGGATATGCGGTTGATTTCCGGGGCCTACGTATCGCGCTGGTCGACATTGGTTGGGCGACCCGGGGCTCCCACGCCGCGCGTCCAGATGCGGCAGTCGACGCTAGGTTCGCTGCTCATGAGTCCTGCGGACCTGGTGAGACTGAGCCTGTCGTATGCACCCGCGCTGGGCGGCAGGTCCGAAGTGGCTCGCTATGTACTTGAGCGCTTTGACGGCAAGAACACGGTGTCGAACATCGCCCGGCAGGCGGCGGCCGCGTTTCCAGCCGAACTTCGCCATGAACAGGACGCCATCGAGCTGGTCCGCGATCTGGCCGCGCGCTACAGCCCCAATCCGTGACAAGCCGAACCAGGCTGCGGCAACGGGCAAACACAGGCATCAGAATTCTCCGTGCTCTGCCGAAGGCGTTTCGACTTGTCTATGCCGCAGCGCCTGGGCAAACGCTGTCCGTGGTGGTCCTGACCCTGATTTCGGGGTTTATCCCCGTCGCTCTGCTGACCATCACGCGACCGACAGTGGATGCGATAGCAAGCCTTGTTGCCGGCAGCGGTGGGTCATTGAATCGGGCGCTGATGCTGGTGGCAGCCGCGGCGACACTGCTACTGCTCTCGGAGGCGATGAGCGCGCTCTTGAGCTGGCTCCGCATCGGTCATGGGGAGCGCGTCAGTGCGCACGTTCGTGGCGTGGTGCAGGATCAATCGTCACGTGTTGCCATGGCCTTTTACGAGCAGCCGGAGTATTTCGACCAGCTGTACCGCGCTCGTGACGCCGCTTCGGAGCGCCCCGTCGAATTGGTCAGCAGCTTTGCGGAGATCGGGCGGTCAGTGATTGCCCTGAGCGGGGTGCTGATCGTCTTGTCCGGCTATGAGTGGTGGCTTCCGGCCGTCCTCGCGATTGCCATGGTGCCTGCGTTGGGCAGCGCCATGATGTACGCGTTGCGGCAGCACCGGCTTGCACTGTCGATGACAATCGATGATCGTTACGCGTGGTATTACGATTGGATATTGACTGACCGGTCATCCGCTGCCGAGATACGCGCATTTGCGCTTGCTGGACACTTCCGGCGCCTCTATCAGGATGTACGTCGGAAAATCCGTGAGGCACTGTTGAAGCTTCACGGTCGCGAGGCAGTGGTGCAGGTGGCACTTTCCATCGTTGGTTTGGCGGCGGCAGGTGGCGCGGTGAGCTGGATGCTGCTGCGGGCGACCCGCGGCGAGGCAACGCTGGGGGATGTCGCACTGTGTTTCCAAGCCTTCGTTCAGGGCGCCGGATTGACGCGGGGCGCGGTTTCGAGCCTTGCCGCCAGCTATAGGAACGCGCTCTTTCTGGATGACTTCTTCCGCTTTTTGTCTTTGCCTGCGGATCCAGCAGAAGCGGCGCGCGCAGCGCCGGCCGCCAATGCAGAATCGCGTTCTTCACGTGCTCCAGAGGAGCCTCCGGTAATCCGTTTCGAGGGGGTTCACTTCAGCTATCCGGGTGGACGCCGGCCTGCATTGGACGGCCTGGACCTGCAGATCGAGCCCAGAAGTATCGTTGCCATTCTGGGTGCAAACGGTGCTGGAAAAAGCACGCTGGTAAAGCTGTTGTGCCGGTTTTATGAGCCCTCCAAGGGTCGGATCTGCCTGGATGGCAGGGACGCCAGGGAGTGGCAAGCGAATGACCTCAGGCGATTTATCAGCGTTCTGTTTCAGGATTCCCTACGGCTGAGCGGTTCGGTGGCCGAGAACGTGCTGCCGCTTGCGTCTCACGAGATCGATGCGATGAAGTCAGCGGTGCGGGCAGCTGGTGCCGAAGAACTGGTAGCCGACCTCCCGTCTGGGCTTGACACACCGCTGGCGGCTTGGTTTCCGGGAGGCACGGACCTGAGCGGCGGGGAGTG
>JBBRVM010000658.1:0-2013 GCA_038246865.1 Burkholderiales bacterium | reverse complement strand
TTGGCTTAAGGTCGACGACGTTTCGCGTGCTGAATTTGTAGCGGCGAAGTGCCCAATCTTCACGTACACGTGGACCGACGGTATGGAACGGAACCTTGGCTACTATGCCGTTCCGTCCGACGCCATCGAGTCCGCAGCCGACATGCGGCCCTGGGCCGCCCTCGCATGGGATGCCGCCCTGCGGGCTGCTTCCTCAAAACCCAAGAAATCCAGAAAATCCAAGAAAATTGAATAACATATCATTCGAATTTTTCCCGCCGAACACGCCGGAAGGCGCGCTTAAACTGCGCACCGTCACGCAACAACTCGGCGCGTTAGCTCCCGAGTTTTTCAGCGTGACCTACGGCGCGGGTGGCTCCACGCGGGACAAAACGCTCGCCACCGTGCTTGAAATCATCGAATCTGGTCACGCCGCCGCGCCGCATCTTTCCTGCATTGGTGCGACCCGGCAAAGCATTGCCGAAACCCTCGCGCTTTACAAAGAAAAAGGCATCAATCGTATCGTCGCCTTGCGCGGAGATATGCCCAGTGGCACCGTCTCAATGGGTGAGTTCGCCTACGCGACTGATCTGGTGCGTTTCGTGCGCGAGTATCACGGCGACGATTTCGTGATTGAAATCGCCGCCTACCCCGAATACCACCCACAATGCCGCTACGCCGAACAGGACCTCAATAATTTTGTGACCAAAGCCAAGGCTGGTGCTCATTCGGCGATCACGCAATTTTTCTTTAACGCCGACGCCTATTTTCACTTCGTCGATGAAGTCCGAAAGCGCGGCGTCACTATCCCCATCGTGCCCGGCATCATGCCGTTTCACAACTTCTCGAAGATTGCCCGTTTCGCCGCGAAAGACTCCATCGACGTGCCGCGCTGGATCGCGCTCAAGATGGAAGGCTATATGGACGACGCCGCCTCGATCCGCGAGTTCGGTGTAGATGTCATCACCCAGCTCTGCCAGCGCCTCATTGATGGTGGGGCGCCCGGCATTCATTTCTACACAATGAATCAGGCCCCACTTACGAGCGAAATTGTCACTCGCCTGCGCACCAAATCCGCTTAACTGAAAGAAATCTAACATGAGCAATCACGTCATCCACACCGATAAAGCGCCTGCCGCCCTCGGCCCCTATTCACAGGCCATCAGCGTGAATTTTGCGTTCAAAGGTACGGTAGTTTTCTGCTCCGGCCAAATCGGAATTGACCCCGCAACCGGCAATTTGCGCGAAGGCTTCGACGCGCAAGTCGATCAGGCGTTCGCCAACATGCAGGCTGTCATTGCCGCTGCCGGCGGAGAGACGTCAGGCATCGCCAAGCTCACGCTCTTCCTCACGGATCTCGCGAACTTTGGCTTAGTCAACGCAAAGATGGAAGCGCTGTTTCAGAAACCGTATCCCGCTCGCTCAACGGTGGGCGTGGCTTCGCTGCCGAAGGGCGCGCTGTTTGAGGTTGAGGCGACGCTGGTCGTCTAATCCTGCGCCAACAAATGGGATTCAGCTTGTTGCTTGCATGGCACGGGTTGGATCAACATTAAACTGAAAGCGCCGCTGCATTGGGGCTGGCGGTGATTTTTGCCATTTATCGGGTTTACGCATAAAACGAGCGGTAGCCCAAGTGCAGCGGTTGTTTCAGAATAAAGCTGCCTGAATCGTGTCTGACCCATTTGTGGAAACAACTATTCGTGAGGAAATCTCAGAGCCAGGCCCCTTTAGTTGAGTTTCCTAAATTTGAGTTTGACCACCTTAATCATTACGAACCATTTGAATATCGCGCCAATGACCGCGCACGAACCCAATCCACACAAAAAAAAGTATCAAAATAAATCCCGGCTCGTGAAGCGGGCTCAAACGTGACAAATTCGTGGGCGATTCGATTGAGAGCATACCTCCGGGAAGCAAAAACGACACGCAAAGTGAGAGCGCTGAAACAGAGGAAGACATCGCAAGCCATATACGGGGACGTTTAGGAAAGCTTCGCACAAGAATCGGGTACAGCGCAAATTGCGGCCGGACTAG
>JBBRVM010000657.1:0-2033 GCA_038246865.1 Burkholderiales bacterium | reverse complement strand
CTGCCTCCGCTCGATTTGTCCTCCCAGCCCGTCGATCTCATCGGTAAGGGCTGCCTTTGCGCCAGCTGCTTGCAGGCTGCCATTCGCGCGGTCAGCGCGGGCAATGTGGGCACCGCCGGATAGCCCGCCTTGGCCATCTTTCTGGTGCGCCACACGGCGCCTGACATTAAGCCGGGCGTGATTTATGCGGCCAGCAACGTGCCCGTGCACGAGGCAGAATTCATGCGCGTGATGCCGCTCATCGACGCCGCGCTGCCGCAGGAAGCGCTGATCGTCACCAGTCATTTGTCGCGCTGCCGACGGTTGGCGGACTTTCTGTCGATGCGCGGCACTGGCCGCATTGTCATCGTGGATCCAAGGCTGACCGAGCGCGACCTTGGGCGCTGGACCAGCAAGAAGTGGGAGCAGATTCCGCGCCGCGAAGCGAAGGAGTTCGACGGTAATTTTCTTGATCACTGGCCACCGCCAGTGGAAACCGAAAATGGCCCGGTGCTGCGCGGCCTGCACGTTTATCCACGCCTCGGCGCGGGCGAATCGGTGCGGGCAATGCAGGCGAGGGTTATCGAAGGTTTTGAGGCGGCCTGGGACATCGCGGAGGGCCGCAATCTGGTCATCATCTCGCACGCCGGACCGATTGCCGCGATGATCGCGTACTGGCAAGGCGAACTCCTGCGGCGCGGCATCGAGCCGTCGCCAGGTTGCGGCGACGTGGTGCAGCTGGCTTATGTTGAAGGGCAGCAGCGCGCGTTCATTGCGCGTCGGGCGACACCACCCGCTGAGGCTGATAGCTTTTAGCTGAACTCCCTTCTCAATGTGGGCTAGAAGCGTAAATGATGACGAGCCGACTTTAGGTGATTTACGGCTCTAGCCCCTATAAAACAATGGTTTTAAGGAAAAGCTTATGTAAATTACGCCTTTGCCATCAGGTATAATTTTCAGGCTCTAGACACGGGATTTCGCGCGCTTTTGAGTTTTTCAGTCGGTGTTGGTTTCGATCAATGCCTCGCGAGCCAAGCCCCGTTGCCGCGGCAGTGCTGATGATTGTTCACTCAGTTCAACGGCGTTGACCGCGCACTAGGGCTTGCAAATTAATCGATTGCCGCTCCTTCGTTGCTGCGGCGGTCTTCGCACAGAGCCGGACTATGCCCTTTCCTACTTCCCCTAACAGCACGTCGTCGCTGTTACCTGTATTCACGCCCGCCCTGCTCGCGCTAGCCGACGGAACCGTGTTTCGGGGACGCAGCATCGGCGCAACGGGCCAGGCCACGGCTGAGGTCGTGTTCAACACCGCCATCACCGGCTATCAGGAAATCCTCACCGATCCGTCCTACGCGGGCCAGTTCGTCACACTGACTTATCCCCACATCGGCAACGTCGGCGTCAACCCCGAAGACGTCGAATCGCACAAAATTTTCGCCTCCGGCCTCATCATTCGCGACCTCTCGATGGTCGTCTCCAACTTTCGCGCCAAGCAAGCGCTTGACGAATATTTGAAGGCGGCGGGCGTCGTCGGCATCTCTGACATCGATACGCGAAAACTCACACGAATTCTCCGTGACAAAGGCGCACAAAACGGCTGCATTCAAGCGGGTGTGATTGACCAAGCGAAGGCGATTGCCGCCGCGAGCGCCGCCCCGAACATGGCGGGGCTTGATCTGGCCAAAGTCGTCTCCTGCACCGCACCCTACGAATGGACGCAAAGCAGCTGGGCCTTGGGCGCTGGCTACGCAGAGCGTGGACCCGTCGCAGCGGAGTATCACGTCGTCGCCTATGACTACGGCGTCAAATTCAACATTCTGCGCATGCTTGCCGAGCGCGGCTGCAAACTGACCGTCGTGCCCGCGCAAACGAGCGCCAAAGACGTGCTCGCGATGAAGCCGGACGGCGTGTTCCTCTCGAACGGCCCCGGCGATCCGGAGCCTTGCGACTACGCCATCGCGGCCGTCAAAGAAATCGTCGACAGCGGCACACCCACCTTCGGTATTTGCCTCGGACATCAGCTCCTCACACTCGCCAGCGGCGGCAAAACATTG
>JBBRVM010000656.1:0-2043 GCA_038246865.1 Burkholderiales bacterium | reverse complement strand
CGTCCTGCAATACGCGCAACAAGCGCACTTGCAGGTCAGACGGCATGTCGCCGATTTCATCTAAAAATAGTGTGCCGCCTTCGGCTTGCTGGAACCGGCCTTGTCGCGTGGAAGCTGCGCCGGTGAACGATCCGCGCTCATGGCCGAACAGCTCGGACTCCAGCAAATCTTTTGGAATTGCAGCGGTGTTGATCGCGATAAATGGCTTGCCTTTGCGTGGGCTGTGTTCATGCAGTGCGCGAGCGACGAGTTCTTTTCCGGTGCCGGACTCACCGGTGATGAGGACCGTGACGTGCGATTGCGACAGACGACCAATGGCGCGGAAAACGTCCTGCATCGCAGCGGCTTTGCCGAGCATTTCACGCTCGCCAGCGGCGGGGGATTCCGACGCCTGAACGGGTTCAGCCACGGCTGCCGCGCGACGAATCAGCGCGAGCGCTTGCTCCACGTCAAACGGCTTCGGCAGGTACTCAAACGCGCCGCCTTGAAACGCCTGCACGGCGGTATCGAGATCGGAAAACGCGGTCATCACGATCACCGGGACTTGCGGATGTGCCGCCTTGATTTTTTTCAGCAATGACAGACCGGATTCGCCCGGCATGCGCACATCGCTGACCAGCACGGAGGGGATTTCGCTCTCGATGGCGTCCTGTACATCACGCGCATTATCGAAGCTGCGATAGGGGATGCCTTCGCGGGTGAGTGCCTTTTCGAGAACCCAGCGGATGGAGCGGTCATCGTCCACGATCCAGACGTTTTTCATACTATTTTTCTCTCTGTTGCGTCTGCGTCGGTCGGATGATCGAACGGCAGAATGACCCGGAACTCGGTGTGTCCCGGCTCGCTGTCGACTTCAATCGCACCATAGTGTTGGGCGACAAACGTTTGTGCGATTGACAGACCCAGGCCGGAGCCTGTGCCGTCATTCCTTGTGGTGAAAAGGGGATAAAAAATACGGTCACGAATGTCTTCTGGAATACCGGGGCCGTTGTCGATCACCCCTATCTCAAGCGCCATGCGGTAGCGGCGGCGCGACAGCACGACCTGACGGGCAACACGCGAGCGCAATGTAACGTGCGGCGAGGTCACCGAGTCGGTAGATTGACAGGCGTTGCGCGCCATGTTCAGGAGCACCTGCGTGATCTGCTCGCCATCGCATTCGACTTCGGGAAGGCTGACGTCAAAGTCCGCATCCAGCGTGTGCGTTGCCCCGAATTCGTTTCGCAACAATTGCAACACGCGATCAAGCAGGCGATGAATATCGGTGCGCACATAACGCGGCAACTTGTGCGGCATCAACAGACGGTTAACCAGATTTTGCAGGCGGTCGGCCTCGGAGATGATGACTTGTGTGTACTCAATCAACCGTGGCGAGGAGAGTTCGCCTTCAAGGAGTTGCGCCGCGCCGCGCAGGCCGCCGAGCGGGTTTTTGATTTCGTGAGCGAGATTTCGCACCAGCTCGCGGTTAGCCTGATTTTGCTCGGCGATTTTTGCTTCGCGGGCGATCTTTAATTGCTGATCGATATGGCGAAACTCGACGACCAGACGCGCGTCGTCATCCTGTTCGGTTTCGAGGAAAGTGGCGGTGCAGTTGACCAGCAGTTTTGAGTGGCTGTTATTTTTTGCGGCTAGGTGAAGCTCAAGCTCCTGCTCGGTGTAGCTGGCACGATAAGTGAGCGCGAGATCAAGCGCGAGCATCAGTCGTTCGCTGTCGCGAATCAGCTCGCCCAGCCGCGAACCGACGAGTTGGCGGCGCGACTGCGCAAAGAGATTCTCAGCTGCGGGATTGGCGTAACTGATGCGATGGTCGCGCCCCAGCAACAGCACCGCTGTTGATATGAGTTCGAGGCCACCGGTTTCTAGCATGCACCCCTTTTAGCAAGAAGCGGGCCGCACGTGTGGCGATGCGGTGACGCGGACTGCGTTCTGTGAAAGGCCCGGGAATCGTCCGTGCGGAGCTACCCCTCTGTCAGCTTCGCTGACCTCTCCCCTACTCCGCAGGGGAGACTTGGGTTGCCTCTTCGGCTGAGCTTGTGGCACTTT
>JBBRVM010000655.1:0-2045 GCA_038246865.1 Burkholderiales bacterium | reverse complement strand
CGTTCAAGCCGCAAAAATCGCGAATGGCGTCTATTCGCTGCGTGATGTTTCGGTATCGCAAGCCGCAGCGCTCGGCTTTGAGCTCGGTTGCGAGGGCATGTTTACGGTCGGCGACAACGCCCGGTTTCAAGGTACCAGCGGCGGTCTGATTGTCTGGAAAGAAGTCAGCGGCTTTGGCTATATCGCTTCTGGCACCGGGCCTTATCAAGGGGAAGTACTCGTTGCTCACCGCGGCACCGACGTCCCCGCCGACTGGTGTACCGACGCCAACTTTGGCGTGCGCGGTGGTCCGACAGGCTCATCGGTGCACGCGGGTTTTATGGAAACCTGGAGCTCGTTTTCGCACGAGCTAGACACATTTTTGCGCGGACGAAATCCCTCAATCGTGCACTGCGTCGGACACAGCTTGGGGGGCGCCCTCGCCACCCTCACCGCCGCGTACTGTCGGCAGCGCGGTATCGGTCAGCCTGAGCTTTATACATTTGGTTCTCCGCGTGTTGGTTTAACGCGCTTCGCATTCGATCTCAGCGACCGGCTCGGCAGCTCACACATCCATCGCGTTCAGCATTTTGCCGATCCGGTGCCGATGGTGCCGCTGTGGCCGTTCACGCATGTGCCGTATGGCTCGTCGGGCAATGTGGTCGGAGGCAGTCGCAACACCGTCATCAGTTTCGGCGCGCACAGCATGGAAAACAGCTATCTCGGCGCGATGGTCGGCTGCTCATGGGCGACGCTCGCCTCCGCCACCGTTGATCGTACGGCGGGCCAGCGAGCCGAAGCGTGGTTGCGAAGCGTCGCTAACGGGCGCGAATCGATCATACCGATGGGTGCTTACGCCTTTGAAATGCTTGGTGCAGCGCTGCGCTGGATCATCGACGCATCGACCGATATTCTGGCGTCCACGGTCGGCCCAGCCGCCCTTGCCGCGATGACCATGCTCGATCAGCTCGCCATCATGCTTGAAAGAGCCGCGCAACTCACGGCAAGGATGTCGATGTACGTCACAACCCTGGTCGGAGCGATCATGCGCTTCGCAGGTCGCGCAGCAGCGCAAGGCGTCGAACTCACGCGAAGTTTTATTCGCTGGGCGCTGCAACTGCTGTTTACGCCGATTCGCCAGTTGGCGAATGCAGCGACGCGCGGCCTGATGCGGTAGCGGTCACCGCCTTCACAACGCAGACCGCATCGGCGAGGTGCGTCGCGCCGGTGTTTAGTGCAAAGTGCACCCAGTAGCCGCCGCAATCTCGTCCCGCGTCACCCCCGGTGCCAGTTCCACCAGTTTCAAGCCAGCTAGCGTGACTTCCATCACCCCCAAATCTGTGATGATCACGTTGACTACGCCGACGCCGGTGAGCGGGAGATTGCAAGCCGTCAAAATTTTCTTGTCCGTCGTGCCATCTTTTTTCGTCGCCACATGCTCCATGAGCACAACCACGCGACTGACGCCGGCGACCAGATCCATCGCGCCGCCCATACCTTTGACCATCTTGCCGGGGATCATCCAGTTTGCGAGATCGCCCTTTTCGCTGACCTGCATCGCGCCCAGAATCGCGAGATTGATCTTGCCGCCGCGAATCATCGCGAAGCTGTCGGCGGAGGAAAAAATCGACGAGCCGGGAATGGTGGTGACCGTTTGTTTGCCCGCGTTAATCATGTCCGGATCCACCTGATCTTCGGTCGGGAAGGGTCCGATTCCGAGCAGGCCGTTCTCTGATTGCAGCCAGACTTCCATGCCCTTCGGTACATGGTTGGCGACCAGCGTCGGCATGCCGATACCCAGGTTCACGTAGAAGCCGTCTTCCAGCTCATTTGCAGCGCGCGCTGCAATTTCATCGCGATTCCAGGCCATGTTTAACCTCCAGCTTTCGGAATGGTGCGCTGCTCGATGCGCTTCTCGGGCGTGGCGTTGAGCACGATGCGGTGAACGTAGATACCGGGCAAATGCACCTGATCCGGATCGAGGGCGCCGATTTCGACAATCTTCTCGACTTCAACAATCGTGATCTTGCCGGCCATCGCAACGTTCGGGTTGAAGTTGCGCGCCG
>JBBRVM010000654.1:0-2047 GCA_038246865.1 Burkholderiales bacterium | reverse complement strand
GACAGTCTCGCCCGGCATGTCCGGAGTGACGGCCTTCGAGACGATGATCTGCGCGGCGATCGCCGAGGGGATGGAGTCAAAGCGGGCGTCGCGGCCTTCGGGGCTGACGATATTGATCCCGTCGAAGCTCAGCGTGGTCCAATAATTCGGCGCGCCGCGGATGCTGATGTAGCGGGCCTGGCCCTGATCACGCTCGACCGCAAGGCCGGGCAGACGGCCGACGGCCTGAGCGATGTTCTGGTCGGGCAAACGGCCCACGGAATCCGCCGAGAGGACCGAAACGAGGCTGTCGGATTCGCGCTGAATCTTGAGCGCTGCGGCTTCGGATTCAGCAATCGGGCGCGAGCCATCGACGATGATCTCGGCGGTCACTTCATCCGCTGCCGGTTCTCCGACTGGTACTTGGGCCTGAGCAAGCGCCGCGCTGTGCGGGGTTAGATGCAGCGGCGGCAAGCATGATGGACTTGGACGAAACGCGAAACGCACGCGAAGAAATTTTGAACAATGTAACCCCCGATGTTTTAGTTCGTTTCGGCGCGGCTACGAGCGCGAGGTTACACTTTCTTGACTTATGTTGGGAATTGTCGCGGGATCACGGCATTCTCCTGCCCTACGCGCCACGGTGTTCGGTGCTCGATAAGAACGTCACGCAATTATAATCACTTGCGCGCGCTACGGGGAGGAAGTGGCGACGCCAGTCACGGTTCGCAGAACGACATTAGGTCCGCTTAGTGGCTATTCGGTATCACCCGGCGCGGACCAGAAGGAGCAAGCATTGGCGCGGTTTATGAACGCTAACGGTCCGGGGAATGGAGCATGAATTCAACTGCCGGAGATTTCACCGGTGTTTTCGATCGGCAATAACGCATCAGGTGGCTCGCGCACCGGCATGCTACCAACATTTCACGAGTGGGACGGTGACTTGAGTCGGGTTCCAACGCCACGTCAAAGGAAGGGCCCAACGCCAACCAGCGTCAAGAGAAAGCCGAATGCGGCAGATCAAACTCAAGCGACAGAACATTAAGGGCATTCGGAACACTTCGCGCGCGGCCCGTTTCAATGTGACGCGCCGGGCATTTGAGGCAACACAGCAGGCCGCAGCGGATCTGCAAGGGGTCTAGGTGCAGTCCGGGCAACGTGATATCGCGCGGGCATGACGAAAGTAACAATTATCGACGCGATCTGTGTTTGCGGGGCGGCAGTGCTTGCTTTGATGGCGCTGGTCGAGTTCTCATCGAACGACGGCGACCGCGCCAAAGATGCTTACGAGGCAGCCAAGAACTCTGGCGCATCTGGCTCGCAGCTTTGCCGTTCAGCAAAGGCTGTCGAAGAGGCGTATCGCGCAGCGAAAGATGCCAGCAACGCGGAGCAGTGGAGCCTCTATGCGAGGATTGACTGTTCGGGGGCCTTTTTCAACGAAGGTTACAATTACCAGAACTGATTGGCGCTTTGGCGCAAAAACAAGAAACCCGTACACTGAGACAATGTGGGTGCACCCGAAGACGCATTTCTTGAGCAATCGCACCTCGGAGAAGATTCGAGCGGCCACCAACGGATGGTTGGCTTGTGATTTGCGCTCATATTTCGATCCGCAAATCGCAAGCATACGTTTACTATGGCACAGAGTGACAAAAAATTAACGTTTGAAGATGACGGTGGTGTGTACCCTCAATATGAAAAATGGATCTCGCCAAATATTTCGCCATGGCCCCGTTGAGAAAATGCTAAGTCAACGAATAGAGCTGAAAAAGGTGGGCGTTTCATCGTCGATTGATGAAACACCCACCTTTTCAGAATCGTAACTTCGTGATTACGAACTTGCTTGCAAAGCTGGATCGATAGCTCCCAACGAAATAAGCCTTGGAATTCCATTCAGTGAGAATTCTACAAAGAGCTCCTTAAGCTTTGCGATATTCGCTTCGCGCCCTTCGACTGATTTGCCCTCAAACATCAATGACTGCCCCTGCTGTTCCAACGTGTGCCAGACCGCCTCGGGAATGTTTTTGGATCCAAGGGACATCTGCCTCAAAAACAACTGCTCGATACG
>JBBRVM010000653.1:0-2050 GCA_038246865.1 Burkholderiales bacterium | reverse complement strand
TCCCGCGTCGGTGGTGCAGCTCAAACCAAGATCATCAAAAAGCTCGGTGGCGGTGTTCGTTTGGCCCTCGCTCAGTACCGCGAGTTGGCCGCGTTCGCGCAGTTTGCGTCTGACCTGGACGAAGCTACCCGCAAGCAATTGGAGCGTGGTCGCCTCGTGACCGAACTCATGAAACAGGCGCAGTACGCACCGTTGTCTGTCTCCGAAATGGCGTTCACGCTGTTCGGTGTCAACGGTGGTTTCTTCGATGACGTGCCAGTGGCTAAAGCATTGGCCGCTGAAAAAGCACTGCATAAATTCATGCAGACCAAATACGCTGAGCTGACCCAGCGCATCGAAGACAGCAAAGATTTGCCGAAGGACGACGAGACGGCGTTGACCGCCGCGATGAAAGATTTCAAAGCCAACGGTTCTTACTAAGATGCAAACCACTGCGCTCATTGATGCGTCGTTGTCGATTTCGTTGCGTACATTTGTACGCGGCCTCAATCGACGCCTCGCCTCAATTTCGCTCGCTACGTTTGCATCATTGAACTAGGCGAAGCAAATCATGGCTGGCTCAAAAGAGATTAGAACCAAGATCAAGAGTGTTCAAAACACTCGCAAGATCACCAAGGCGATGGAAATGGTCGCCGCGTCCAAAATGCGCAAAGCGCAGGAGCGGATGCGCGCGGCTCGTCCTTATTCGGACAAAGTGCGCAACATTGCCGCGCACATGGCCGGCGCGAACCCGGAGTACCGTCATCCGTTCCTGATCAAGCGCACGGGCGCCAACAAAGTCGGCATGATCGTGGTCACGACAGACAAAGGCTTGTGCGGTGGCTTGAACACCAACATCCTGCGGGCGGTCGTTGCCAAGTTCAAAGAGTTCGAAGCGGCTGGCTCAAAAGCTCAGGTCACGGCGATTGGCAACAAGGGCTTCAGCTTCATGAATCGCCTCGGCGCTCAGGTTGTGTCGCACGTCATTGGCATCGGCGATACGCCCCATCTTGAGAAGATGATCGGCGCTGTTAAAGTGCAGCTTGACGCCTACGAAAAGGGCGAAGTCGACACTGTATATCTGGCCTACACCCGCTTCATCAACACGATGAAACAGGAATCTGTCGTGCAGCAATTGCTGCCGCTGACGTCGGACAAATTCGAGCAATCGGAAGCTGAGAAGCAGGCTTACGGCTGGGACTATATCTACGAGCCCGATGCACAAACGGTGGTTGATGAACTCCTCGTTCGCTACGTTGAGGCGCTCGTGTATCAGGCGGTTGCCGAGAACATCGCGTCCGAGCAATCGGCGCGCATGGTGGCCATGAAGGCTGCGTCCGACAACGCCAAAGATGTGATCGCCGAGTTGCAACTCTCGTACAACAAGGCCCGTCAGGCTGCGATTACCAAAGAACTCTCCGAGATCGTCAGCGGCGCTGCGGCCGTCGGTTGATCCCAAAAAATCTATTAGTTATTGAAATCACAGGATAAGACGATGAGCACGAATCAAGGCAGTATCGTTCAGTGCATCGGCGCGGTGGTGGACATTGAGTTCCCACGCAGCGCGATGCCGAAAATTTTCGACGCACTGACGCTCGACAGCACAGCGAATCACGCGGGCGTCGAACCCGGTCTCACCTTCGAGGTGCAGCAGCAGTTGGGCGACGGCGTGGTGCGCACCATCGCCATGGGCGCGTCCGACGGACTGCGTCGCGGCATGAAGATCAACAACTCCGGCATCGGCATTTCCGTGCCCGTCGGCAAGGCCACACTGGGCCGCATCATGGACGTACTGGGTCGCCCAATCGACGACGCTGGCCCCATCGCCACCGAAGAGCGCCGCGCGATTCACCAGAAGCCGCCGCTGATGGAAGACCTGAAACCGACCACCGAATTGCTCGAAACCGGCATCAAGGTGATCTAACTGATGTGCCCGTTTGCCAAAGGCGGCAAGGTAGGCCTGTTCGGCGGTGCCGGCGTCGGCTAAACCGTCAACATGATGGAGCTGATCCGCAACATCGCCATGGAGCACGCCGGTTACTCGGTATTTGCAGGCGTGGGTGAGCGCACC
>JBBRVM010000652.1:0-2050 GCA_038246865.1 Burkholderiales bacterium | reverse complement strand
TCCAGTCATACAGTTGGACCGGGGGCATACCTTTGAACGCGCGCCCGAGCATCATCATGAATGCCTGCGGCGCGGCGGCGAATAGATGGATCTCCGTGATCGAATTACCGCGCATCGCCTTCCCGATTTCGGCATACGTCTGATCGGCCATGTGGCGGGAAAGCGCGTTATCGACCGCCAACGGCGGCCCCGGGGGGCGGAGCTGCAACCGCAACGCGGGGCTGATGCGCGACCTGCGCGAGTACGCATCCACCCCAATAGCGATGTCTTTGTCACGGGACGCGATCTCGACGAATAGCCTTCCGGAACGCTGCGCACGACCAGAAGACAAGGTGGCGGCGAACGGTATGGCAGGGCCAATAGGCGTTACATCGGTTCGCCAAACATCCGATGCCGTCTGGCGAATGTCCAGTTCGAATTGAGAGAAGACGCGACCGAAGAGAAATGCTGCGGTTAAGTGCTTCGAGCCATGCACGTAAAGGCGAGGACGGCCGCAGTGCTTCGCGACTCGCCCCTTCACGTCGACAAGGCCGTGTGCCAGCCGTTCCCATCGCCCAACGTCACCTGGCGCTTGCGACAAGAGCGAGGTGGCGTCGATACGCAACAAGTCCTCAGGTTCGTCTGGCAGCAATTCGCGTGTGCTTATTTGCAGCGAAATCCGCCCCAGAGCGGGGTGACGATGCCGATAGAGTTGCTTTTCCAGAACCTCGGTCGCGGTGTGTCGCCATCCGTTCGCCAGATCGGTGGTCGTGATCGCAATCCCATGCCTGGCGCCGACATCGAAGCCAAACACATCTTGGCAATGTTGACGCATGGCGCTAAATCCCATGCCTCTGGGAACAGCGAAGACTGTGAACGAAGGGTCTCTTTTCAACATAGCGCTGGTTTCATTCATTTCGACGTCTCGAATGAAATCGCTTGCGAAAACTCCTTCGGAGGCGTACAGCACCAAGCCAAAGCACTCCTCGCTGATTGCGCGCCGCGCCTCAGCTTCATTGTCATCGCCGACCCTGAAACCACCATCCTTATCTAGCCACGGAACGATGCCACGCACGCGTAACTCAGAGGCGAGTTCTCGTACCTCATCCGAATCTTCATGATGGTGGGACAGGAAGATCTGCTTAAGCGGCATCCTCGTCGTCCCTCGGGCTGATGAACATCGGGTCATGCGATGAAGGCCCCAACCACACGCCGCCGTCCAGCCACAGTTCGTAGTGATGCAACCATAGCGCTGCCCAAGGCAAGATCGTTGACGCAATAAGTTCGTCGGGCTTCCAATTCCATTCTCGCGGCCAGTACAAGCACAGTGATCCGCCACGGTAGACGTGCGGCGCGTCCGGCGCGAGCGACGGCCACTCGATTGTCACCTTGGGAGACTTGCCGTGGCGATAGCGCACGATAACGCGGTAGGTAGGGGAGATCACGCTCGGTCGCAGCGTCCCACGCCAAACAGCCTCAGCGCGCTCTCGGGCGTAGCGGAATGTCGGGAAGCGATGCCGAATGTGCACGTCCTGGACGGCGGCATTGAGCACAGGGCCGCTGCGGCCGCCGTGCGGGCTACTACGACTCCTGGCCATGAAACGTCGTTTGGCGCGTGGTGACATACGGCCCTGTTATCGGAGCGCGCTGCAGAACGGTCCCGGTCCCCAGGACGACAGCACTGCCTGGTTGTGCAATCAAAGCCAGCCGATTGATGTCCTTTGAAATCTCGAACGGGAAATAGTCTTCACCGAACACTCGCTGCCACTTGGCGACCGCGATCTCGCGATCCTCTTTTTCCATCGCTGACACTGCGGCATTCGCCCAAACACGTCCATCGTCCACACGACGCATGAACGTCTCGAAGTGCGAACGCGCCCAATTCCACGAAACGTTGTGCCCAAGCATCGGATCGGGGATGTTTGGCGTCGCACCGTCCCGACCGAGCACGGCAGCATACTGGTTGTAGATCGCATCGAGCAGATCGCGGAATAAGGGGCCTAACGACTGCGTCGTGTCGTGTCGACCGCTTCTGATCTGTTGCACAACCATGGCCCCTAGCCAGTAGCTC
>JBBRVM010000651.1:0-2053 GCA_038246865.1 Burkholderiales bacterium | reverse complement strand
GGTGGGGCTCGAAGGCCTGACCTCGCTGAAATATGTGGTGTTCGGCGACGGGCACGCCCGAGAATAATCGTTTAAAAACAAATATTTATATATATTTCGCGCAATCCGTGTGCAGATGATCCTCGTTGATGATGGACAAAAACATTCCCCCGAATAACGAAGACCTGCCGCTGCACGACTTCTTCGCCAGGGGCGTGCGGCAAAGCGATTTGCAGGCGTTAGCGCCCTTGATGGCTGCACGCGGCATGCTCAACGCCTTCGTTATGGTGTTTCGCGGCGGTGAAACAGAAATCTTGATTCGTCTGTTGGTGATGCGTGAAATCGGGGATCGTCCTGATGCACCGCGTTGGAGCCCGCAGGAACTCGCCCAGCATTTTTCCTATCTGGATGCTGTGAAGTTAAATACCGTGCTCGACCGGCTGAAGGATTTCGGGTTGCTGGTTTGGGATCAGGAGGATCGTACCTATCAGTTGAGCGGCACGGCACGTGTGGCGCTCTCCGCTCTGGCCAATGTGCTGGCTTTGCCGCCTGGCGAAGACGCCGATCTGGTGTATATCACTTCGCAGGTGGCCGCCGGGCAAGCGATGGGGCGGCCCTCCCTGGAAGCACTTAATCTGCTGCTCACCAAGTACCGCGAGTTGCAAAAAGAGTTCGACGATGCGCTGGTAAGCGGCTCGGAATTCCGCATCCGCCAGGCCAGCGCCAAATTCAATGCTGTCGAAATCACCGTGGAAAAGGGCAACCAGATCATCCAGTCGTTGACCAAAGGCAGTGATCTGGACGAAGCGATGTACCGCAATGCGCAGGCCATTGGTCAGGCGCAGAGCCGGCTGTTACGCATGCATGCCGCGTTCCAGCGCACGTTGCACGCGCTTGAGCTGCAAAGCATTTCTCTGGGTGGCAGTGGCCTGTCGTCGTCCGATGTGGCGCAATGGATGCGCACGCTCGACCAGGAGCGTCTGGCAGCGCTCAGCGCGCACGCCGTCGGTGGCAACCTGCCGCTGCCATTCGCGATGAGCGATTTGATGCTCGATGTGGCGGAGTACGAATTGCTGGAACGCGAGCGTCAGGCGCAAGAAAGCACATCCCTGCCGCCGCCGTGCGACGCGCCAGACACCGTCGAGATGTCCACCGAGCGCTTTGCCGCACTGGATCGATTCATTGACCGGCTTGGAAAAATCCAATCAGAGACGCCATTGGTCGACGCAGTGGTCGGCGGCAGCTATGCGCTATCCGCATACCGGTTATCGCTACTGGCGTTGATCGGCGACCCTGAATCGGCCGAGATGCGCGGCCGCGTCGCCGATCTCGCGCGCCTGCCGCTGGGCGTGACCCTCTCCGATGACCACGAAACCGTGGCGCGCGACGAAGTAGCGCAAATCAGCCGTGGCAAGTTGATGCCGGCGCAAACAACGCCATGAACACCGACGACGCCCAAATTCTGATCGCTCGTCTGATTGCAGAACGCTGGGTGCCGCGTGCCGATCCGCTGTCGCGGCGGGTGCTGGTGGACGAAGACTTTCGTGACGAAATCAAGCGGCGGCTCACCGCCTGCGGATTGCGTTTGCTCGACAATCCGTACGCCACGCATATTGCACTGGGGCTGATCGACGCCGCCGAGGAGCCGGTGCTGGCTCGCACCGGACAGTGGCTATCGAGCAATCTTAAACTGCCCCGCGACTGCGTGGCTTTACTGGTGGTGCTGTGGGCCTTGCTGATTTTGCCTAAGCGCGAACGTCAGGTGTCACGTCGTGACAATACCGAAACGTTGCAAAACGATATGTTTGGCATGGACAAACCGATACCCACCGGAACCGATGTCGAAGGCAGTGTCCAGGAAAGCGCGCTGCTGGCGGACTTTGGCAAACAGCTCGGCGGAAAAATGCGGGTTAACGTCAATCTCGGCTTGTTGTCGCGTCACGGCTTTATTGAGCGCCGCAACAATGTGATCTACGAAGGGCCGCTGCTCGACTTGGCGCTCGATCACAGCGTGCTCGCGCCGCGCATACTCGATGGCGCGCTCGCCGAACTGCTCGCCGTGCGCGTGACGGCC
>JBBRVM010000650.1:0-2058 GCA_038246865.1 Burkholderiales bacterium | reverse complement strand
CCCAGATGACGCAGGATTTTTGTTCAGCTGCAAGGCGTAAAAATGGGCGTATAGCGAGCTATACAACCGTTTTTGCAACGCAGCAGATGGACAAAAAGACAAGTCAGATGGGTATATTTTTCGCAGGAAATCACCTTAAGTCAGGGCACGCGCCACAAATATGGAGCCAGCAGCAAAGCAAAACAGTTATCGCGCCATTTGTAATTCCGCACGTTGTATCAATGACTTAGATGCTCCGTCGAGCAGATGAAATGGCAACTGTAAAGAATTCCGACGGGTCTTACCCACTTGGGAGTTCCGCTCGTCTGGACAAGACGCGCTGCCAGTACTTGACGACGACAGTGCCATGAGATCAACGCGTTTTGCTACTGGCGGGGATCGGTCAGCCTAAACCTCTTGCAGTGTCGAGATAATTTACAACTAAAACACGGTCACGTTGGTGCCGAGCAAAAAGTGCATGCAAATCAATAGGAACGCCGCACGGCACAAATCATGCTTGTTTTCAAATTGCCAATGGGTAACTGGACCGCGTCTAAATAGAGGAGAGATTCAATGCACATGCGCACAATTATTGCAGCGACCGCTGCGTCGCTTTTCGCATCGGTGGCTTCCGCCAGCTTTATTACCTTCGAGGCAGCCGGTGCCAACGCCGCTGCGATCGCGCTGACGCGCGATGCCTTTCGCGCCTCGGTCGGGGGCGGCTTAGTTGCAGGGGCGAATGGTTCGTTCGGTGGACTTCGACGCGAGATCAATTGGGACGGCGTACCAGATGCGCTAGCCGATCCCAACCTGCTGCCCGCCAACTTCTTCAACGTCAATTCGCCGCGAGGGGTCCTCTTCAACACGCCGGGAACAGGCTTCCTCGTGAGTGCAAACGCGGGCAAGGCTACTCCAACGCTGTTCGGATTCCCCAGTGACTTTCAGACATTCAGCGCGCAGAGGCTTTTTACTGCGGTCAACAGCAATATCACGGATGTGCTGTTCTTCGAGCCGGGCACGAATAACGCGGCAACGACCAGTGCGTTTGGCTTGATCTTCGTTGACGTCGAAGTTGCGAACTTGACCCGACTTGATTTCTTTGACGCGACTAATACATTGATCTTCAGCCGAAACGCTTTGGTGTCAGGTAATCAAGGCATTAGCTTCCTGGGCGCCCTTGCCGGTGCCGGCGAGGCGATCAGCCGGGCGCGGATTACCTCGGGCCTGAATACGATCGTCTCCAACGGAGTTCCAGGCAATACAAATGACGACGTGGTCGTGATGGACGATTTTCTCTATGCTGAACCGTCAGTCGCCGCCGTCCCCGAGCCCACCACGCTCGCGCTGCTCGGCCTCGGTCTTGCGGGACTCGGCTTCTCGCGCCGCAAACAGTAGCTTGTGCCGCGCCAGCACTGGCCCCGCTCCAGCGGGGCTTGTTGTTTCTACGCGACCGACGCACTAACTTCAGCGTGAAGCTCGCCGCTCCGTTCATCGCGGTAAACCCGCGGCACTTGGCGCAAGTGATGTAGCGCCGAAGGAGAAGGTCAAACCGAGAACGCTCAGGTACCCTGCAACGATCTGAGCTGCTGATTTCATGGGTATGAGTGGCCGCGACGTGGTGCTGTTATGAACTGCATTGGGTCGGCAAGAGCCCGTCCAACAGGCTGGCTGACGGACCGCGTACTGCCAGCAGCGGCTGTAGCGGTGATTGGAACGAAGGTCGCTTGATGAGCGCTACCTGCCATTGCCATCCACCGAATGTCTTTCTATACCCGCAGCGGGTCTCTAGAAGCCGTTTGGGCCAAAGCGACGTGACCTGCAGCCTCAACTCGCCGCCGACTGCCCCGGTTCAGCAAAGTTGCTGGTCTTGACCGCGCCGTCCGGAAAACGGGCAATCACTTCCAACTCTCCGCCCATGGCTTTGATGTGGCTGCGCAAGGCGGACAAAGTCCACGACGACCCGTGGTGGAACCCGGCGGTGGATGCCCAAGCCACCGGCCGCGCCCACCGCATTGGCCAGACGCAAAGTGTCTGGGTGGTGAAGACGGCGTTGCTGAAACCGTTGTCGGTGTAATGGTG
>JBBRVM010000649.1:0-2060 GCA_038246865.1 Burkholderiales bacterium | reverse complement strand
CGAACGCCAACACAATCCGCGCTACTACGACCTGATGGTCGAACTCGAAAAGCTCACCGGCAACGGCGTCGTCCTCAACACCTCACTTAATCGCCGCGGCGAACCGATGATCTGCTCACCGACCGATGCGCTGAACATGTTCTACGGATCGGATCTCGAGTATTTGGTGATGGAGGATGTGCTGGTCGTGAAGGGAGCAGGGCATGGGGCAGACTGAGAATGAGATACTGATCAGCATCGTCATACCCGCCTACAACTATGCCCGCACGTTGGCACGCGCCGTCAAATCTGTTTCCGCACAGATCGATGGCCTGCCAGCTGAATTGATCGTCATCGACGACGGCTCGACGGATGACACGCCTTCCGTCATCGCAGAATTACAAACGCTTTTCCCCGACCGTTTGCGTGCCATCCGCAAGGAAAACGGCGGAACGGCATCGGTTCGCAATCTTGGTATCCGCGAAGCCTCCGGAGAGTATCTGATATTCCTTGACGCCGACGACGAGATGGCGCCTGGGGCGCTTGAGGCAATCCAAGCGAATATCGCGGCGCACCCGGGAACCCGCATGGTGATCGGTGGACATTGCTCCGTGGACGCAGACGGTCGCAGCCGCGAACACTCGCCGGGCGTGTTACCCGAACAGTTCGTGGAACGTGTGTGCGACTATTTGCTGCGCAAACGAATCACGTTGTCCAACGGCGCATGCGCCATGCACCGCGAAGTATTTTCGCGCGGCAGCTACCCAGAAAATTTTCGCAACGCCGAGGATATTCCCGTCTTCGCGCAAACCCTGGCTAATTTTCCATGTACTGTCTTGGAGCGTCCGCTTGCCCTAATTCACAAACACGACGATAGCCTGAGACATCAATTCAGTCATGCAAAAGCGGGCGGTCTGGCGCTCGTCGACGAGGTTTTCTCGTCGCAACGATTGGGTAACGAATGCCTCCCGTTGAAGAAGCCGTTCTACGTGCAGCGCTGCTTGTCGCTATTTCGGAGTGCTTGGCTCGCCGGTGATGTACCTGCTGCGAAGAACTACTTCCGTGCGGCCTTGTCGGCCGACTGGCGTGTTCTGCTCAAGGGCTCGTATTCGCGGAAAGCGTTGCTCCTCTGGCTGGGGCGTCGGCCATGACAGACAAAATCAAAATTCTGCAATTGCAGAACAACTACAACGTTAGTGCATCCGATCTCGCCGAGCAGGTCATCCAAGGCTTGCCAAAACAGCGCTATGAAGTAACGACGGCGTTTCTGCGCGGCGCACCGGCTGCGGGAGAACCCATCAGTAAAGCCGCCCGTTCAGTCTATTTCGACCTCCGCCATGGACAAACAAAAGGACTACGGCTGCGCGCGCTGTGCGCAATCTATCGGTTGTGTCGCAGCGAGCGCTATGACGTAGTAGTCACCCACCGATTCAAACCGATCAGCACGCTGATGTTGTTGAACCGCTGGCTGCAGATCCCCGCCTGTATCGGCGTACTACACGGGCTTGGCGAGTATGATCGTCCCTACCGGCGCTGGATGCTGCGCCGACTATTGACGCGAGCTTGGCGGCTGGTCGGTGTCTCGCGCGCCGTATGCGACGACCTGCTGGGCTGTGGCGCCGGCCTCGCACCGGATACCGTTCGGCAGATCAACAACGCCATAGACATTCATCGCGTCGAAGCGATGCAGCACGCTCGCGAACATTCACGCAAACTTCTCGAGCTACCGCTCGACGCCTTCATCTTCGGCGCAATCGGGCGATTGGTCCCGGTCAAGGGGCACCTCGATTTAGTTGATGCCTTTGCACGTATCAAGGACGACAATCCGAACGCCATGATTGTGATCATCGGAGAAGGCCGCTCCCGTGGTGCACTCGAGGAAGCCATCGCACAAAGACATTTGCAAGGACGAGTGCGCCTACTCGGCGCGAGAAATGATGCAGCTCAATTCGTGCGGGCTTTCGATGTTTTCGTGATGCCTTCGCTCAGTGAAGGGCTTCCGCTGGCATTACTTGAAGGGATGAGTGGCCGTCTACCGGTGATCGGATCGGATATTGACAGCATGCGTTCGATCCTGGAGG
>JBBRVM010000648.1:0-2068 GCA_038246865.1 Burkholderiales bacterium | reverse complement strand
ACTGAAGCGGGGCAGGTTCAAATTGAGCAATTCATCATCTTGGCCCTTGGTATGGCACTCAGGAGGTCGAATTCGCCGCTCTCTGCCGGGTGTCGCGGTATGGCACCGAACGCCTGAACGACCGGTCGGCCAGGTGTGTCCTGCGCCGTACGGAGCGTGGTTTTACGCACCCAATCTTCGGACTTGGTCGAAATGGGACTCAGTTGAATTGGTCTCCGTAAAACCCGGAGCGATTCACACGACACGGGCGGGCAAAGATGAACGGATGTTTAGAATGACGGCGCGATGACGGCGCGCGATATGCTTTCGAGTCCCCTCACCATAGGAGAAGGAATTCGAGTGGTTGAAACGCATTGAATTAGGCTATCGCCAATTTACGCTTGCCGGAGAAAATGATGTACTCATTGCGCGAAAGGCTCTTGGTAGTGTCGCTGAGTGGACTAGTGGTGTTCGCGGCTGCGTGTCAGGATGCACCGACTGCGGCCCGACCGATAGCAGACGCCGCGGTCGCCGATGCGAACGCTCGCCCGGTGATGTCAGCGCTGACCGTGGGTACCGGAAAAAACACGCGCACGTTTCAGCTCGTCGGTTCGGACCTGCTGCACCCTGACGGTCGGCGGATCAAGCTAGATCCAGAGTTGGCGAAGCGCCTGCGTGAAATCGCCACGAGGCAAGAAAAGATCGAGAAGCTGGCCGCAGCTCTCGCACCCGTTTGGAAGCTGGCAGGCCTGCTGTCTCTCGAAGAGGCCGCCGAAAAGCGTCTCAAAGAGCGCGCGACCAACGGCGGGAAGTCCGCGGATAAAGCGATCAGCGCACCGAGTGTAAACCTCGGTGGCGAAGTCGCCTCCATGGCAACGGCCTCCGCGGCGATGCCGCGGACGTGTGATGAAATTGCCATCGACATCTACGAAACAACGATATCTTATCGAGAGGCCCAAGTCGGACTCGCGACGGCGCTCGATTGGATTGTCGACTGCAACGCCAACGGCGGGACAAGCTATGGCACACCAGATTTCTGTTCGCCGTATGGTGTGCTGCTCGCTTCGGCTCAAGTCTGGACATACGAGCTGCTGTTGAACGACATGGCTGGGACCTACAGCAATCAAGGCTGCTGGAACTAGCCGAAAACGCTGCTTACAGTCCGCGAACCGTGCACCCCTGGTGAGGTACACGGTTCGTCGCCAAGTTGAAATTTTCGTTCAGGATCAAACGTCATGACTAGGTTCTTTGCTACGTTTTGTGGCCTGCTCTGGGTTGCGTCGCTGTGCCAGGCGCAGCCGTCAGGAAAGCGAGATACCTCGCTGTTTACCTACCAGGCGAATGCGCTTTCGATGAAGGAGCATGGTGACACCATTTGGATGACGACACCTGCGTCGTACACCCGAGTAATTGACACCGGCGACCGCATTCAGCTCCTTCGCAGACCGAAGGGACAGCCGGAGCAAGAAACCATGTTTGTCATTCGCGGTGATTCGGGCTATCCCACGGATCCAACGCGGAAGCCGATTGCCGTGAAGTGGTTGCGCATGTACCGATTTCAGATTGAAAGCGCGAGGCGCGTTTCAGCGCTGAGAGGCGTGCCGCGCTAGACAGCGAAGATTAGGTAGGGCACTGTTCCGTAATTGCGTGGATTTGGGCTGGTGCCATGCACGCAGGGCACTACCCTTGCACCCATGTCGACTTCTTGGAAGGCCCGAGACCGAGGGTTTCACCACGGTTGCGTCTGTTCGCGTTGCCGAAACGCGCGGGTCCTGCGCTGGGGACGGGAACGCACCGGGACCCAGCGCTATCGATGATTCGAGTGTCGGAAGACGTTCAACGATCTGACACGGCGGCGATGGCCGGCACGCGCCTGCCCGAGAAGAGACGCGCGTACGCCAATCCCATGCAGGACGGACTCTCGACGCGGCGGGCGGCTGAGCAGCCGAACGCTTTGCGTTCAGTTGCAAGCGATCAAACAGAAGCGAGCGCAGCGAGCATTCCCTACCCGCTTGTCAACTGCAACGTCCTGTTCGGCGGCGCTACGCGAGCATCAGCCGACGACCCTTCGGCTCTGGCACGGTGCGGT
>JBBRVM010000647.1:0-2102 GCA_038246865.1 Burkholderiales bacterium | reverse complement strand
CTTTTTCGTGAATCGACCCATTTAATTGGGCATACGGCAATAAATTGGAGAAGTCGACTATGTCAATAAAAGCGACGCAGCCCAGATAAAGAATAGGTTGCAGAGAAAAGCTGATCAGATATTCCGCAGCCTAATTTCCACGGTAAACAATGCGTTCATCGAGGGCATAAAGCACGCACTTTGCACCGGTCGTCGTGCCGCCGCCTTTCGCTTTGCAGCGCGCAAGCGCGACCTCCGGGGCCAGCGTATCGTTGGCGCTCCAGGCCCAGTTCAGGCCGTTCGCGGACACCGCAAATGCGCGCGGGAGCCGAGCGTTTTTGAATTGTTCAAAGTCCCGCTTTGCGAGGGGGTTGCGAACGGGCAATCGATCCGTTTGTGACAACGCAGCATAGTTCGTCGTCGGATATTCGTGTTCATGAAGTTTGTACGGCAGGCTCAAAGCATCGGGGCTGGAATACATCGCGTTTGTCGTCACGATGCCCTGCGCCAGCGCATGGGTTGCGATCTTTTCGCACTTCTGAGGACGCGCTGATTCCGTGCCCTGACAGAGCACGGTCGACTGCGTAAATCGTTCGACAACGGCGTCAGGATAAAAGCGCACATCACCCGCACGTCGCTCGATGTGGATCCAGCGCTGCATGAGTTTTGGGTCTACCTTCCCATTCGTGTATTTCGTCGTCCAGCCTGCGAGATCGTTCTTCTTTACGGCGGCCAGATTCAACTTTCCGAAGTCATAGTGCCCGTGAAATCCGACGTAGGTAAGGCTCGCGGGATAGTCGTCAGAAAACACGCGGACTTTTCCGCCCAGAAAGAGGCGCGAACAGGCTGAAACGCAATGACCCGACACCACAGTAGTGACGCCTCTCTCACGAAAAAGCTCACCGAGTCGATACCCCGTCCAGCTATTCCCGCCCATCGAATTGCGCAGCACCACATGAGTGATGGCTGGGTTCGACTTGAACGCATCTTTGACGCGCTCCAGATCGCGTGCGACGACCTCACCGGAGAGCACCAGTGCGTTAGCTTTGACCTTCATTTCCATCGCCAAAGCGGGCACATTGGCAAACATTGCGAACGTGAGAATAGCCAGAAAGAACAGTGGCGTGGGCCGCAGCATCACACGAAAAAATGCATCTCGAATCATGACGAACAGCGTAGCACCAAAGGGAACGCCTTGAGCGATCTCAGTATGATCTGAAATGCTCATCATGCCTGCGCCGCAACGATGATAAAAACGATTCATGACAGCGCTTTCGAACATGTTGCTTGAGACGAAGGCCGCGCCTGCTGCTGTTGAACGACTTTATGCGCGGAGCGGTGCCGCGATTGATGCTCTCGCCCAGGTGATGATCGATGCGAACGTGCGCGCGGCGGTCACCGTGGCGCGGGGCAGTTCGGATCATGCTGCGAGCCATTTGAGTTATCTGTTGATGTCACGCATGGGGCTGCTTGTCACGTCGCTGCCGCCGTCGGTGATCACGCTGCATCACGCGCCGATCAAGGGCGATGGTCTCGCCGCATTGAGTTTTTCGCAGTCGGGTCAGAGTCCTGACCTGGTCGAGACGATGGCCGCGCTTGTTGCGTTCGGCGCGGTTACGGCTGCCTTTGTCAATGACATCAAATCGCCGCTCGCAGAGGCGGTTCATCACGTGATTGATTTGCAAGCGGGCACGGAGCAGAGCGTCGCTGCAACCAAAAGCTTCATCGCACAGCTCGCAGCGGGGCTTCGTCTCTACGCTGCGTGGGCGAATGATGGCGACCTGCGCGCGGCGCTGCCGTCGTTGCCGGACACGCTTGCCGTCGCAGCAGAAAGCGACTGGTCGCGAGCCATCGATGCACTGCACGACGCGGATCGCTTGTTCGTCATCGGGCGCGGCGCGAGCCTCGCCATAGCTGCCGAGATGGCGCTCAAGTTCAAGGAAGTGTGCGGCATTCAGGCGGAGGCTTTCTCTGCTGCAGAGGTGAAGCATGGCCCGATGGCGTTGATTGAAGCGGGCTATCCAGTGCTGGTGCTCGCGCCACGCGGCCCCGGTCAGGCGGAGTTGATTGCGTTGGCTGACGATCTGCGCGGACGTGGCGCGCGCGTGCTGCTTGCCGCCGCG
>JBBRVM010000646.1:0-2107 GCA_038246865.1 Burkholderiales bacterium | reverse complement strand
ACGACCACGACCACGACCACGACCATAATGCACGCGGCAACCCAAAAGTATTTCACGATTTTTTATCAAAACTCAATGGTGACTTCGAAGCTGGACTTGACCATCTGATTGATAGGCTCGAGGCGCGTGACCCGGCTCAGTCTTCAGCGCCGTATTTCAGCGAATTGAAACCGCAGCCTGCCTATCACTCAGTCCGCAGGGTGGCACCGTTTGTCGTTGGCGAGAGTTTTTTCTCCGGGATACGCATCTTCGGATTTACAATTAGCAATGAGCATATTGAGGAGATGTGGGCTCCCGTGCTCCACTATCTTGGTGCAGATTACAAGTTCGTGTGCCGACGACCTTTGGGTTTTCACAAGAAATTTGATCGAACATTCCCGGTTGATCCAACAAAATTCCAACAATTTGATTGGATTGCTCATCCCGATCAGTTAATGAAAGAGATTGCAGCCTATAAGCCGCATGTTCTATTGACGCACAATGGGAGCCATCCTGCCTATCAACATGTTCTGCAGGCGATCAAGTATGACATTCAGATTTTGCGCACAGAGCTTGGATGGTTTCCGCAGGACGGTAATATCTACATCGATCGCCATGGTGTCAATGGAGCGTCGAGCATAGCGCGGCAGACTTTTCAATCCCTTGTCGGGTCTTCGTATTCTTCAGTCTTTGGACAAGGCTCGGGAATGGTTGAGAAGGTGGCTCAAGATATATTTCTTCCAGCCCAATTGCCAAACGACACAAACCTAATCGTTTTTTCCCCCCGGTTTCGAACGATCGAAGCGTTCGTCGAGCATGTGATCGCTGAGACGCCCGCTGGGCGAAAGATTTACCTTAAGCCACATCCACTCGACGCTAATGCAGCCCGGTTTCACTCATATGCGAGTGAGAGTGTCGAGATTGTTGACGCTAGGATCCCGGCCTCCGACTTGCTTGAGCGGGTTGGTCATGTGGCGGCGATCAACAGCACGGTCTTGCTGGAGGCTTTGATATATCCGGTGAATATCTATATGGGCGGAGTGAGTGTGTTGTCCAATAAGGGTATTGCTTTTGATCTTATCGATAACGACTTTGGCGATGTGTTTCAGCATACTTTATTTGGTACGATGCGCGACAGGGCGGCGCTCATTGCCGCTTTCCAGGGCCGCCAGATAAAAGTTGCCGACCTTGAGCGGCGATCACTCGCGGAAGAAGGGTCGTTACCCCAAGCGCTCTCGCCTATCGTTGAAGCACTTTTATTATCAGCGCCACGATGGACGACGTCGGCAGTTGCTCCGGCGGCAAATGGCGTCACGGCGCCGGCCAAACCAGCCGTACCCATCATTAAGTCCGCAAGCCTGCCAGCTCAGCCCGCACCGGCACCGTCTTTGCCCCGAGATCTGCGCCCATCGCTGCAATTATGCGCCAACTCGCATCGCCTCGATGACGGTTTGATTTCGATCGGTGCCGGTTCGCCGAGGCATGGCGTCTATGGGCCGTACCTGCCCGTTGATCCTGGCAGTTACACGCTCACAATCGAGTTGGGCGCAAAACACGGGCTCGACCTGTTCGGCCGCGGCGGGGCGCTGGCGATCGATGTCGTTTTTGATCGCGGCGAACGCGTTCTCGTTGCCAAGAAATTAACAACGTCAGATCTGAAAAATGGAAACGCCCGGCAGCACTTAGAGTTTGAGGTGCCGCCAGGCCCTCGGCGGTCGATCGAAGTGCGGGTTTGGACGGATGGAAAGCGCGATTTGGTATTGAAAGAAGCGGTATTGGCTCGGTTATTCTCGGCCTAGACGCGCACCGCGTTGATCGTCACGCCTTTGAACGTTAGCTGGCCTATCAGCGCCCCTGACGCATGAATTCGGAATTCTAGGGGAACGCCCTCATCCTTGTTTTGGAATGCCAAGGTCAGCGTTCGGCCCTGGAGTTGTAACAAGGTTGGCTCGCATCGAGCCAATGCAGGCCTTGCCGAACACGCCCGCCAACGCGCTGATACGCTATCGGGCGGGCAGCAACAGCGCGTCGCCATCGCGCGGGCGTTGGTGCAAGATAGCCAGGTGCTGCTGGCCGACGAGCCGGTCGCGAGCCTTGACCCAGAAACGGCGATTGGCATTCTCGATTT
>JBBRVM010000645.1:0-2126 GCA_038246865.1 Burkholderiales bacterium | reverse complement strand
TTTGGAAAGGTCGACAACTACGAAGTGTGCGTGCAGAAGGAGGCGCTTCGACAAGACGGAAGCCGCTGGCGAAGTTATGGACAGCTGGTAAGTCGCGTCCAGCGGTTTGCATGACTACCGCCAGACGGCTCACGATGATTAATTCCGGTTAGCGATGAGCACGTCGTGGAGCCTGCTGGCTCGCAGTGAAGGTCGCGATAGACGCGGGATAGGCTCCCAATCATGCAGCAATTGTGCTTACCGAGTGACGTAGCGCGCGCCTAAGGCAAATTAAAGCGCTAGCGACTGCATTTCCAGTAATTTACGAAGCCGACCCCGAGCAGGTCAAATCGTGCTGCGGTGATGCGTGCAGCGCCTATGCTGCCACGTCACTATTTCAACGTTTCCAGATCAACGCGTCCTGAGGTCATTCCGACGAATTTTTCACGTAGAACCAATCTTCATTGAGCTTTGGGCGACGTCTACCAATTCGCCTCTCTTTGCGAGCGTTATCAAGCCCAACACGAGTACGTTCACTGAGCATCGCACGCCCCCGAACTCTGCAAACCTACCGTTACTTTCGCACTGAAAACAAAGGTATCCTCAATCGAGCAATTCGGCAGACTAACGCAGGCACCATTGACCCGTTTCACGTCGCCGCCTTCGATGAGCAGCCAGAAAAATTAACTCGCGCGCTCAATGTTGCCCACCGACGACGAGATTGTTTGTGCGATCTCCCCCAGTCTAGTGCGCGTGGCGGCGAGGTCTGGATAGCCGTGATCTCCTGCCCATTGAAGGTAGGGGATGGTTATTGCCGCGACACAATCTCCGCAGCGACTAAGAATGGGGAAACTCATGTTGGTGATGCCGCGGATAAAGTCGCTCGGCATCGACACATAGCCTTTGCGCCGAATCTGTTGGCCGGTGGCCTCGAATGCCGCTTCCCCTGAGGCTTGCGACTTTGTGGCGATTGTCTCAGTGGACGAGCTCAGGGTGCTTTGCGCTAAATTCAGTAACCGTGACTGTTCCCGCGCCTCTTGAAATGCGAGAAAGACTCGACCTGAAGCGGAGGTGGCAAGACCAATTTTTGCGCCCACGTGAACCGCAAAGCCCATGTGCCGCGTACTATCAACCTGAGCGATCACCAACATCTCGCCGTTGCTGTGAACTGCAAGATGGCATGATTGTCCGGTTTGCTGAGCAAGCGTTTGCATCTGCGACAAAGCGACCGCGATGAGTCGCTCGGTTGGCGGATGTCGATGCGCAAGCTCAAAGAGTTTCATACCCAAAGTGAGCCGTTCGGTCTGCGGATCGACCACGATGTATCCCCGGCGCTTTAGGCAAGCGACCATTCGAAATATTTCAGTCACTTTCCTGCCTGTAGCTGCGGCAAGTTCGACGAGGGCGAAGCCAGCGGGCTTAGCGGACAAAATTTCCAGTAAGTCCAGGCCCTTTTCAAGGGCGGGAACAGGATAGACGGGATCCTTAAGTCGAGGCGTTGGTTTCATTGGCTGTCGAGAAAAAACTCAAGTTGCCACAGTACTACATTTTTCTGCGCGATCAGGCTGCCCGTCGTCGTTGAGTCGAGCTAAACCAGTTGCAAATTACATTTTATGGGTGCAACGCCGTTTTATTAGTGTACATTCCGAACATACGGACGCTTCACGCAGAGCGCCCGAACATAAGGAGAAATCGTCAATGAAAAAACCCCTATTCGCTGCACGGATCGCGCTTCTCGCATTTATCGGTTTTGCTGCAGCTCAGCCGGTGTTGAGTGCGGACTATCCGGATCGCCCCATTGAGTTAGTCGTCCCATGGGCGGCGGGTGGCGCAACCGACTCGATGACTCGGTCATTTGCTGAGGCCGCCAAGAAGCATCTACCGCAACCGTTTATTGTCAATAACAAGCCCGGCGCGACCGGATCGATTGGCTTTTCCGACGTCGCGCGTGCGAGTCCCGATGGCTATAAGGTCGCTGTTCTAACCGCCGAACTGTTGATCATTCCGCATATGGGTATCGGTAAAGTCACGCAGGATGATTTCATCCCAATCGCGCGCTTCAACGCACTCGCCTCAGCAATCACCGTTCGTGCAGATGCACCGTGGAACAGTATTGAAGAGTTCCTGGACTACGCGCGGCGCAATCC
>JBBRVM010000644.1:0-2129 GCA_038246865.1 Burkholderiales bacterium | reverse complement strand
CTTGTCGGCCAGCATGCGCAGGTAGCGCAGCATTTCGGTTTCAGAATGATGCGTATTGAAGACAGGGTGCGTGAGGATCGGCGCAGTGCGACGAAGCGCGGTGGGGATCGCACTCTCCGCCGACGAGATTAGATTAGGAGGCGGGCATTCGAGCGTCGCAGCAATTGCAAAGAGAACCGCGTCGACGTCTGCATCCGTATGTGTTTCATCGAACGTGACGCCGACTGAAGACAGCGTTTCATAGTGACGCAAATTCATTCCGGCGTGCCGCGCGGTCGCAGCGATTTCGCTGTGCGCATCATGCTTGAACGTCACGGTGTCGAACAAATCTGCTGCTGCGACGTTGATGTACATCGCTTTGAGCCCCGCCGCAAAACGCGTGGCAAGACCATGTGCGCGCAAAGCGATCCGCTGCAAACCTTTGGGGCCGTGATACACGGCGTACATACCCGCCATCACGGCCAATAACACCTGCGCCGTGCAGATGTTGCTGGTCGCTTTTTCACGGCGAATGTGTTGTTCGCGTGTTTGCAGCGTGAGGCGATAAGCCGGTTTGCCCTGCGCATCAATGGTCACACCGGCGAGACGGCCCGGCATGTTGCGTTTGTAGGCATCGCGCGTCGCCATGTACGCTGCGTGCGGCCCGCCATAGCCCATCGGCACGCCGAAGCGTTGCGTAGTGCCGATCACGATGTCTGCGCCCCATTCGCCGGGCGCTTTGAGCAGAACGAGTGCGAGCGGATCAGCGGCACAGATGAAAAGCGCGCCATTGGCGTGAGCGGCGGTGGCAGACGGTGCCAGGTCGTGAATCTGACCGGTGGTGGACGGGTATTGCGCTAGCACCGCGAAGTAATCGCCTTCTTCCATGAGCTTGGGTGCGAAGCCCACTTTGACTTCAATGCCCAGCGGTTCGGCGCGTGTCTTGATGCACTCAATGGTTTGCGGGTGACTGTCACCCGCCACGATGAACGTATTGCTCGTCGATTTCGCCTGACGTTTCGCCAGCGTCATCGCTTCGGCCGCCGCCGTGCCTTCATCGAGCAGCGATGCGTTCGAGATGTCCATGCCAGTCAGATCACAAATCATCGTCTGATAATTCAGGACTGCCTCCAACCGGCCTTGCGAAATCTCGGGCTGATACGGCGTGTACGCGGTGTACCAGGCAGGATTTTCAAGGACGTTACGCAAGATCACTCCGGGCGTGACCGTGCCGACATAGCCTTGTCCGATGAAATTCTTGAAGACCTGATTTTTGTTCGCAATACCGCGCAGTTCGGCGAGCGCTTCGACTTCGGAAAGTCCTTCTGGAAGCGCGAGTGGTTTGCTGCCGACGATGCTCGGTGGCACCACCTTCGCAAGCAAATCTTCGAGGGAGTTCGCGCCAACATGCGCGAGCATGTCCATCTGCTCTTCGCGATTGGGGCCGATGTGACGGTAGAGGAAATCAGACATGAGTGTTGCCAAAAATTATAAGTAGGGTGGGCACCCTGTGCCCACCATGAGTAGCGTGCCGATAACGCGTGGGCACGGGGTGCCCACCCTACGACGTTAAACTTCGTTCACATCGACATTCGATAAACCAGAAAGCCGCTGCGTTCAGCGACCTTGTTGTAGAGCACCATTGCCGTGGCGTTGGTCTCGTGCGTTTGCCAGTACACGCGGCTCGCGCCTTCGATTTTCGCGGCGGCGTACACCGCCTCGATCAGCGCTCGCCCAACGCCCTTGCCACGCGCCGCTTCGACCGTGAACAAGTCCTGCAGGTAGCAGGTAGGCCCCGCCGCCCAGCAAGTACGGTGAAAGATGTAATGCACGATGCCAAGCATCTCTTCGCCCTCAAACGCACCGAGGACATACATCGGTTCAGCAGGGTCGTGCAGACGCGACCAGGTGAGATCAAACTGCTCGGGCGGCAGCGTGGTTTTGTAGAACGTAAGATAGCCCGTCCACAACGTGTTCCACGCCTCGCGGTCGCTGGCCTCAAGCGGGCGAATGAGCACCATGACTTTAGGCAATCATCGCTTTGTAAGCGGCCTCGTCCTGCAACGCGGCAACGGCGGCGGCGTTCGAGACTTTCATCTTGAAGAACCAGCCGGCACCTTCGGGATCGGTGTTAACGAGCGAGGGATCGG
>JBBRVM010000643.1:0-2139 GCA_038246865.1 Burkholderiales bacterium | reverse complement strand
GGTTCATTGCCGGCCACGTTGACGCCGCAAATTAGCGGAAAACCATCCCCTCCCCAACCCTCCCCTTGAAGGGGAGGGGGAAGATTCAGCACTTAAAAATCCACGGTAACACTACCACGCACCGTGCGTGGCGTCGAAGGGAACAGGTAGATACCGCCCCAGTATTGCGTCGGTGCCTCGCGCCAGTAAATGCGGTTGCTGAGATTCTCCACGTTGAGTCGAAACAGCGTCGATTTGCCCATCAGTTTGGTCTGATAGCGCAGTCCGACATCGAGCTGCCATGCGTTTGGCAAGCTGACGCTGCCGTCCGCTGTCACGTTCTTGCCGCTTTCAAAAACAGCTAGGGCGTTCAGCGCAAAGCCTGGAAGCGCGCCAATCTTGTAATCGGCAAACAGTGACGTTTTTAAGCGCGGCACATTGGTGACGCGCTGGCCGACGAGCGTCGGGTCGACGGCCCTGGTGAACCTTGCGTCGAGCACCGTCACGCTCGCCTGCACCGAAAGCGCTTGATCGACGCGACCGGTCGCCGCCAACTCAAGGCCGCGATGGCGCGCCTCTTTGCCGCCCGCTACGCGAATGGGTACGCCGCTCGCCGTTGCTACGTCGTCGGCGTCAGGCTTGTCTATGCTGAACAACGCCGCAGTGACCAGCAGGCGACTACTTGCCTGCCACTTCGCACCAATCTCGGTTTGCTTACTTTTCAACGCGGGCAGCGCCTCGCCGTAGTTCACAAAACGCGATGCGCGATTGGGTACGACTTCAAGTTCCACGCCCTGTCCCCACGACGCATAAAGCAGGGTGCTGGCGGAGGGTGACCACGCGAGGCCTGCCCACGTTGTGGTGACGGTTTGCTCGTAGTTGACTGCGCGCGACCCGTCGCTCCTTTCGCTGGCCCGATTGAGCTGCGACACACGGACACCAGCGAACGATTGCGCGGTCGCGGTCAAGTTGGAGCGCAGGCTCGCATAGCCCTCAATCGCGCGCTCACGGCTGTTGGTGTTGAGCTCCGATAGCGTTGGATCGGCGGGCACAGCCACTGGCGTATAAATGTTGGTGCTGCCCGAGTAGTTGTAGGCCTGCATCGGCGGCAAATCAGCGCGGATGCTGCGACCCGCCAACCCGAAACGCGTGTTGTGCTGCACGCCAAATGCGCCGAATTTGCCGTCGAGATAAGCGTCCCAGCTCGACACTTTGCGCTTTTCGCCTTCGCTGCGGTAGTCGTAAATATCGACGTCACCATTCGCACAGAGACCGGGATAAACGTAGTTTGTCGCGTTGCTGCAGCCATCAGGGAAAGCCAGACGGTCGTTCAATTTGCTCGTTTGCAAATTGGCCGCGATGCGAGCCTGCCAGTCTGCGTTGAAGCGATGATTGAGCGCGACCTGTGCCGTGGTGGTGGTCGTCTGAAACGGTAACGACCAGGATTGATTGTTGAGATTGAGACGCGGGTTGATACGCGTCGGCAAGGTGTCGCCAACGCCGTCGCCGCTGATGTCAAGCAGGCCAAGACCCGGCACGTCCGGTTGCGAACGACGGTGGTACTCGAAATCAGCGGAAACTGACGTCTGCGAATTTAGCTGAGTTGCCATCGCCAGGCTTGCAAACTGCCGATCGCCGTTGGTGCCATCAAACTGCGAGCGCAGACGCTCTGCGGCTACGTTCAGCCGTATACCGACGTTGCCAAGCGACGTGTTGGCATCAATGTGGGCTTTGGCGGTGCCGTATTGATCACCGCTGACGGTGGCCGTGGTGAAAGCTTCTTTCATCGGCACTTTGGTGATGTAGTTCACCAGCCCGCCGGGAGCGGAAACGCCCGACTGCATGCCAGCAACGCCCTTCAGGATCTCGATACGCTCCTTGTTCTCAAAGGCAATCGGGGCGTAGTTCGTCATCGCCAGACCATTGCGTCGGAAATTGCTGGTCTGATCGAGCAGAAAGCCGCGGATTGACAGGCTTTCGATGTAGCCGAGCGTGTTGTACGAATCGGCAAGCGATGAGTCGAGCTTTAGCGCATGCGAGAGCGTTTGCGCGCCGGTACTGGCGAGCAAATCCGCGCCGATGACGGTAATGCTTTGCGGCGTTTTGGCGAGTGGGGCGTCAAAGCCGCCGACGTCGGCGTTTTCAGCATCGAGCACGGGT
>JBBRVM010000642.1:0-2146 GCA_038246865.1 Burkholderiales bacterium | reverse complement strand
TGCACGAATCGTTCGCCTATCCGACGAGCATGTATCTGCGCAACCTCATGGCGATCGATACCGAGGAGATGATACGTGCACAGCCGCTCGATTCGACCGTGCTCATCGGCGGTTGCGACAAGACGGTGCCTGCGCAATTGATGGGTGCGGCGTCGGCGAACATCCCTTCGATTGTGCTCATCACGGGCTCGATGCTAACTGGCTCCCATCGCTCGGAACGCGTCGGTGCGTGTACCGATTGCCGTCGTTACTGGGGGAAGTATCGCGCCGATGAAGTCGACGCGGAAGAGATCGCTGAGGTGAATAATCAACTCGTCGCCAGCGTTGGCACCTGTTCGGTCATGGGCACCGCGAGCACCATGGCCTGCGTTGCGGAAGCACTCGGGATGACGGTGCCCGGAGGCGCTTCACCACCCGCCGTCACGGCTGATCGTATTCGTGTCGCCGAGGAAACTGGCACGCTCGCCGTGAAGATGGCCCATGAGCGATTGACGATTGACAAGGTGCTCACCGCGAAGGCGTTCGAGAATGCGATGCGCGTTTTGCTCGCGATTGGCGGCTCCACCAATGCTGTCGTGCATCTCACGGCAATCGCTGGTCGTCTCGGATTTGACATTGATCTGAAAGCGCTGGATCGCATGGGTCGCGACACGCCGGTGCTGCTCGATTTGAAACCATCCGGTCAGCACTATATGGAGGACTTTCATCATGCGGGCGGCATGGCGACGCTGCTGCGTGAACTGAAGCCGCTATTGCATCTTGACGCGATGACGGTGACCAGCCGTACGCTTGGCGAGGAGATTGAAGCAGCGGGTCCCGGCTTCAAACAGGAGGTCGTGCGCAGTGCGGCGAACCCAATTTATCCGCAGGGCGGCATCGCCGTTCTGCAAGGCAATCTCGCTCCGGGTGGGGCGATCATCAAACAGTCTGCGGCTGACCCGAAGCTCATGGAGCATGAGGGCCGCGCTGTGGTTTTCGAGAACGCAGCGGATTTGGCCACACGCATTGATCGCGACGATCTGGATGTGACTGGCGACGACATCATTGTGCTCAAAAACATTGGCCCGAAAGGCGCACCGGGGATGCCGGAGGCGGGCTACATTCCGATTCCCAAAAAGCTCGCACGCGCGGGGGTGAAGGATATTGTTCGCATCTCCGACGGTCGCATGAGCGGCACCGCGTTCGGCACGATTGTGCTGCATGTCGTGCCCGAATCCGCGATGGGCGGGCCGCTGGCGTACGTGCAGAACGGCGACCGCATTCGGTTGAGTGTGGCGAATCGTGAGATTGCTTTGCTGGTGAGTAAAGAGGAACTCGCGCGTCGGGCTGCGGAAAATCCAGTCGTAGTTCCCACTGCGAAGCGTGGCTATCGCAAGCTCTTTCTGCAAACTGTCACGCAGGCAGATCAGGGCGTGGATTTTGATTTTTTACGTGGCACTGAAGCGCGTGGAGCGATCCCGAAAATATAGCGTCGCGGGCTGTGCCCCAGAGTAGGCGCCGTCGCCGCACCTGTTTGTATGTGGTTACAACGAACCAATGGTGCGCACTCTGGTGCACACGCTACTGCTACGGCTGTGATCGCCCTGCCCAGCGAGTATCCTTCACCCACTCAAACTCTGAAACGAAATCATGGCCGCGGCGAGCATTGTGATGGCGCTGCAAACCATCGTCTCGCGCAACGTCGATCCGCAGGCCACCGCCGTGGTCACCGTTGGAGCACTTAACTCAGGCATTGCCAACAACGTGATTCCCGCCAGCGCGACACTAAAGCTTAGCGTGCGCTCGCTGGACCGAGATGTTCGGAACACTTTAGAGACACGCATTTGCGCGCTGGTAAAGGCGCAGGCCGAGAGCTTCGGCGTGCGCGCCGAGATCGACTATCAGCGGAACTATCCGGTGCTCGTAAACACCGAGGTCGAGACAGAATTTGCCTACGGTGTGGCGCGCGATCTGGTGGGCGACGCCAAGGTGGTGTACCCCGCGCCTGCACTCACCGGCAGCGAAGATTTCGCCTTTATGCTCGAAAAATTGCCCGGCTGTTATCTCTTCATCGGCAACGGTGATGGCGGCATTGGCATGGACGGCAAGCCGACCAGCGCCTGCATGGTGCACAACCCCGGCTTTAATTTCAATGATGCCAACATCG